>NZ_JBXUOW010000078.1:0-21295 GCF_057196645.1 Micromonospora sp. ATLC16 | reverse complement strand
GGGCCGCCGACACTGGCCCGGGCCACCGCGGCCCGACCACCGACGCCGCCCACGGAGGCCGACCCGACGCTCGCCCGACCGGCTGATGCCGCGCCGACAGCGGCGGCACCGACCGAGGCCCGACCCGGCCCGGCCGGAGACACCGGCACCGAGGCACGGCCGGCGCGACCCGGTGCGGGCGATACCGGGACCGAGGCTCGACCGGGACCGGCCGGAGAAACCGGCACCGAGGCCCGGCCGGGGGCCGCTGGCGCACCCGGCACGGAGGCACGGCCAGGAACGGCCCGGCCAACCGGCGCCGCGCCGGCGGCACCGCCCCGCGGCGGAACGCTCGCCGAGCCGCCGACCGAGGCACGGCCGCCGACCGAGGCGCGGGGCGACGGGCCGGAGGTCTCCGGCCCGGTCGACCAGTTGACTCCGGGCGGTTCACCACCCGGGCGGCGGTACGCGTCGTCCGCCTGCCCCGAGTCGTCCTGGCCCGGAATCCAGGCCCGGCCGCGCGAGGAGCTGGGATCGCCGTACGAGTTCATTCCTCACACCCTGCCGTCGCGGTGGGGCGCGGTCGCACCGCCACCGGTTTGCCGTGAGTTGGGACACCTGCGAGCACGGCACGGGGGTGCCGCGGTCCCGGCGTCAGATCCGCATCAATCGGACCATTCAGACCTACAAGCTGTCGGTCACCCCAGCCGCGTGGCACGCGACCGGGGTCGGCCGATCGAGCTCGAATCACCGTTGCGCCTCTCGCCTTCGCCGGACACCCGTTCCGTCCGCGGTCATGCCGCTCGCCTCACCGTGCTCCGGGTCGCCGTCGGCGACGCCGGTCAGACCGTCCCGCCCGAGCAGGTACTGCTCGACGAGATGGTTCCAGTCACAGCCGAGACACACCTCCACCACGAAGACCTGGAACTCACGCAGCGTCATCGCCAGCACGGTCAGCTCAGCCACATTACGGGCTTGGCCGGCCGATTGCTTGAGTTCGTCCCCGTAAATGTAGTGGACCAGGGTCAGGTTCTCGCTACGGCAGATCGGGCACCGCTCGTCGGTGGACTCGCCGTGGAACCGAGCCGCGTTCTTCAGGTAGGGCGATGCGTCGCACAGGTCATAGGTGCCGACGCGGCCGGCGAGGAGCTCACGCAGCGCCGCTCGCTTTCGGAGCGAGTAGTCGACGACCTGGCGCTGCGTACGCATGCGGGAAAGGGTACGCGGTCTCTTCTGACGAGGCGACCACCGTTACGATCCGTGACCGCAGGACATCAGAACAGGGGTTTGCCCAGACTGGAAGGAGACGCTACGGTGCGATGTATCGGTCCGATACATCGTGGCGGTTAGCGCTTCACGCACAGGGTAAAGGGAGGGTGGCCGGTGCTCGAACTCGCCATCCTCGGCCTGTTGCAGGAGGCCTCGATGCACGGCTACGAGCTGCGCAAGGAGCTCACCGCCAAGCTCGGGGCGATCCGTGCCGCCATCAGTTACGGCTCGCTCTATCCGACCCTGCGCCGGCTGCAGGCGGCGGGATGGATCACCGAGGCCGACGAGACACCCGCCACCGCCGAGGAGGTTCCCGCGCTGACCAGCCGACGAGGTCGGGTGGTCTACGAAATCACCGCGGAGGGAAAGGAACGCTTCGCCCAGCTCATCGCACAGACCGGGCCGGAGACGTACGGCGACACCGGCTTCGGTGTGCACTTCGCGTTCTTTTCCCGAACCGACCGGGCGACCCGACTTCGAATCCTGGAAGGTCGCCGCCGCACGATCGAGGAACGTCGCGAGGGCCTTCGCGACATGCTGGGCCGGGCGGCCGAGCGTCTCGACGCGTACACCCTGGAACTGCAGCGCCACGGCCTGGAGGCCTGTGAGCGTGAGGTCCGCTGGCTGGAGGAGCTCATCGCCAACGAGCGCTCCGGCCGTGCGCCGACGGTCCCGCACGACGGGACGGCCGGCGGCCCACGACAAGACAACAACCCGCCTCCGCCTGGTACGACCAGGACAGAGCGGCCGTGACAGAGAAAGAAGGAGGCACACGCGATGGGCTCCGTCCGCGTCGCCATCGTCGGTGTGGGTAACTGCGCCTCGTCCCTGGTACAGGGCGTCGAGTACTACCGGAATGCCGACCCCAACGACCGCGTCCCGGGTCTCATGCACGTCACCTTCGGCGACTATCACGTCTCTGACGTGCAGTTCGTCGCGGCGTTCGATGTCGACGCCAAGAAGGTGGGCATGGACCTCGCGGAGGCGATCGTCGCCAGCGAGAACAACACCATCAAGCTGTGCGACGTGCCGCCGACCGGCGTCACCGTGCAGCGCGGCCCGACCTTCGACGGCCTCGGCCAGTACTACCGCGAGATCGTCGAGGAGTCGGACGCCACGCCGGTCGACGTGGCCAAGGCGCTGCGTGACGCGCAGGTCGACGTGGTCGTCTCGTACCTGCCGGTCGGCTCGGAGCAGGCCGACAAGTTCTACGCCCAGGCCGCGATCGACGCCGGCTGCGCGTTCGTCAACGCCCTGCCGGTCTTCATCGCCTCCGACCCCGAGTGGGCGCAGAAGTTCACCGACGCGGGCCTGCCGATCGTCGGCGACGACATCAAGAGCCAGGTCGGCGCCACCATCGTGCACCGCGCCCTGGCGAAGCTCTTCGAGGACCGGGGCGTCGAGCTGCTGCGTACGTACCAGCTCAACTTCGGCGGCAACATGGACTTCATGAACATGCTGGAGCGCAACCGCCTGGTCTCGAAGAAGATCTCGAAGACCCAGTCGGTGACCTCTCAGGTGCCGCACGAGATGGCCAAGAGCGACGTGCACATCGGCCCGTCCGACCACGTGCCGTGGCTGGACGACCGCAAGTGGGCGTACATCCGCCTGGAGGGCCGCTCGTTCGGTGACACGCCGCTCAACGCCGAACTGAAGCTCGAGGTGTGGGACTCGCCGAACTCGGCAGGTGTCATCATCGACGCCGTCCGGGCCGCGAAGATCGCGCTGGACCGGAAGATCGGCGGCCCGATCCTGTCGGCCTCGTCGTACTTCATGAAGTCCCCGCCCGTGCAGTACGCCGACCACGACGCGCACGCCGCCGTCGAGGCGTTCATCGCCGGCGAGGTCGAGCGCTGACGCGCCGACCACCAGCAGCAGACGGCGAGGGCCGGGTCCGTGCGGACCCGGCCCTCGCCGTCTCCGTGCAGGCCGGCACCCGGTACGAAGGGACGGAATGTCACGACGCACGGGGCCGCGTCGTCGATGGCGGAACATTACGCTGATCGTCGTGCCGTTCACCGACGCTACGCACGCCGCCAGACCGGTACGCCGGGTCGCCATTGCCTTCGCGGTCACTCTGCTGACCACCAGCCTGTTCGCCTGCGCCGTCCCGGGCAGCCGTCCGACGGCCACGGCGGACGGAGAGGTCGTGCCGCCCGACCCACTGCCGTCGGTGACCGAGGCCCGCTGTGCCGCCGCAGCGGCCGCGCCGCCGGAGGTTGTGATCAAACCCGCCGTCCCGTCCGGCGTGTCGACTGCACCGGTACCTCTGGGCACCGGACATCCGATGGCCGACGAACGGGTACGCGAGGAGATGCTCCGCCGTCAGCAGGCCGCCAACGACGCCTTCCGGCAACGCGGCACGCTCGAACCCGACACGGCTGCCGGCGCTCGGGCCTGTGCCACCGAGGTGCTCAAGGGCCTGAATCTGCTGACCGCCGGCGGCCGGGACGAGCCCGACGAGAAGGCGATACGGCGGGCGGTGACCGCCACCGGCCTCACCAATGTGGTCGTCAGGCCGCCCGGGCGGCTCGATCTCGGCCCCGTCGACGGGCTGATCTTCGCGGGTTGGACCGGCCGGGCGTGTGTCTTCGGCAGCGTCCGCCCGGACGACATCACGGTGGAGATAGGCACTCGGATCGCCGACGGTGGTTGCCTGCCCGCTCCGAGCTGATCAGGACCAGGCACGTTGCAGGGCCACCCGGGCCTCCAGCTCCAGGAGTTTGACCTTGCGGTCCAGGCCACCACCGAAGCCGACCAGCTTTCCGCCGGCCCCGATGATGCGGTGACACGGCACGATCACCGGGATGGGGTTGCGGTTGCAGGCCACTCCGACCGCTCGGGCCGCTCCAGGGTCACCGACCCGCCGGGCCACCTCGCCGTAGGTCAGCGTCTCGCCGTACGGGATGCGGGTCATCTCCCGCCACACCGCCCGCTCGAAGTCGGAGCCGCGCGGCACGGTCACCGGCACCCCGAAGTCGGTCAACTCCCCGGCGAAGTACGCGCGCAGTTCGGCCACCGCCCGCCGGGAGGTTTCGTCGGCCGGCTCGGTCGTCCCGTCACCGACCGGACCGAAATGCGCGCCGCAGACGCCGTCCCCGTCGGTGGCCACGGAGAACTCCCCGATCGGTGAGTCGAGCACGGTCCAACGCATCCCGCCATTGTCCACTCGTGAGCAGGGGCGGCAAGGGCAAGCGCCCGGCGGAGCGTCCCGGGCGTTCGGGAGCTCCGGCGGGCGCCGCCCGTGCCGCGACGGATCAGGCGGTGGAGACGGTGAATCTCTCGCCGTTGCCCAGCCCCAGGCCGGGGGACGACCACTTGATGGTCTTGTTCGAGATCAGCTGGCTGGTGCCGGACGACCCGGCGGAGACCGCCTGGTTGTCGCCCGCCCTGAGGAAGATCGTTCCGTCGATATTGTAGTTGGCGAAGTCGAACGTCTCGTAGAGACCCCGCCCCGTGCTGCTGGCGACCAGCGGCTTGGTGCTGCTGGGGCGGTGACGAACTTGCCGTTGGAGCGGGCCTTGAAGCCGTGCGAGTAGCGGTCGGCGTGACCGAGCCGACAGTCAGCAATCGGTCGATCGAACCCTTCGTGTCGTACACCCCGCCGGCGAGGCCGGTGGTGACGATCCGGTCCCGGACCTGCTTCGGCGTCCAACCCGGATTGGTGCTCAGCAGCAGCGCGGCGGCGCCTGCCACATGCGGAGCGGCCAACTCGCGTCGCTGGGGTCAGTCGCGGATGCCCTCGTCGCGGGCCCAGCGCAGCAGCTCCGCCTCGGCCGTGTCACGGTCCAACGGTCCACGCTCCAGCCGCAGGTCCTTCAGGTGCTTCCAGGCCCGCCCCACCACCGGCCCGGGTGGCACACCCAGCAGCTCCATGATCGCGTTGCCGTCGAGGTCGGGCCGGACCCGAGCAAGATCCTCCTCGGCGGCGATCCGGGCGATCCGCTCCTCCAGCGCGTCGTAGTCCGCCGCCAGCTGGGCCGCCTTCCGCCGGTTGCGGGTGGTGCAGTCCGAGCGGGTCAGCCTGTGCAGCCGGGGCAGCAGGTCACCGGCGTCGGTGACGTACCGGCGTACCGCCGAATCCGTCCACTCGCCCCGGCCGTAACCGTAGAAGCGCAGGTGCAGCGCGACCAACGCGGTCACCTTCGTCGTGACGTCCTTGGGATAGCGCAGCGTCTTCATCCGCACCTTGGTCAGCCGGGCACCGACCACCTCGTGGTGGTGGAAGCTGACCCGCCCGTCCGGGCCGATCGCCTTCGTCGCCGGCTTACCCACGTCGTGCATCAGCGCGGCCATCCGGAGGATGAAGTCCGGTCCGTCCTCCTCGTACGAGACGGCGTTGCTGACCACGGTGAGCGTGTGCTCGTAGACGTCCTTGTGCTGGGCGTGCTCGTCGATCTCCAGCTTGAGCCCGGTCAACTCGGGCAGGAACCGCTCGGCCAGCCCGGTGTCGACCAGCAGCCGCAGGCCGGAGATCGGGTCCGCGCCGCAGAGCAGCTTGGTGAACTCGTCCCGGATCCGCTCGGCGGTGATCCGGTCCAGGTCACTCGCCATCCTGGTCATCGCCGCCCGCACGTCCGGGTGGACCGCGAAGCGCAGCTGCGCGGCGAAGCGGGCGGCCCGCAGCATCCGCAAGGGGTCGTCGCCGAACGACTCGGCGGGCGTGCCCGGGGTACGCACCATCTTCGCGGCCAGGTCGGTCAGGCCGCCGTACGGGTCGGTGAACCGATGCTCGGGGACGCTGACCGCCATCGCGTTCACGGTGAAGTCCCGCCGTCGCAGGTCCTCGACGAGACTGGTGCCGTAGGCGACCACCGGGTTGCGACTGACCTGGTCGTACGACTCGGCGCGGAAGGTGGTGATCTCCAGTCGCAGCCCGCCACGCTGGCAGCCGATGGTGCCGAACTCGCGGCCGGTCTCCCAGATCGCCTCGGCCCAGCCCCGCACGATGTCCAGCGTCTGGTCCGGGTGCGCGTCGGTGCAGAAGTCGAGATCCTCACCGAGCCGGCCGAGCAGGGCGTCGCGTACCGAACCGCCCACGAGGTGCAGTTCGTGACCGGCGGCAGCGAACCGGCGACCCAACTCGTCGGCCACCGGGGAGACCCGGAGCAGTTCGGCGACGGCGTTGCGCTGCGCGGCGGTGAGATCGCGGCGGTCAGTGGCGTGGGATGCGGCGGTTTCGGACATCGGATCCGCAGCCTATCGGTCCTGACCGGCATCGCCTCCGCCGGGCGCGGGTAACGGGCCGGGGTTGACTAAGGTCTGTGACGTGTGGGCCGGTGCCGGCTCCGGCGTACCCCTTGGAGGCACAGATGAGCGGCGGGCTCTACCGCAGCGCCAACGCCCAGCAGGGCGGCCCGCCCGGCGGCCGGCCCGGTGACGGAGCCACGTTCATCTCCGCCGAGCCGCTCAACCAGCCGGCGGCCGAAGCGGTCGCGCCGCCGCAGGAGCAGGTGGCGGAGAGCAGCGTCGCCGCCAACAGCGCGATCATGGCGGTCGGCAGCCTGGTCAGCCGGGGTACCGGCTTCCTCCGCAACCTCATGATTGGCGCGGCCCTCGGCAACCTGATCGGCAACGTCTTCACCACCGCCATGTTCCTGCCGCAGCAGGTGTACGAGTTCCTGCTCGGCGGCATCCTGACGAGTGTGCTCATCCCGGTGCTGATCCGCCGGAGCAAGCTGGACTCCGACCGGGGCCAGGCGTACGCACAGCGGCTGTTGACCCTGGCGGTCGTCGCACTCGCCGCGACCGTGCTCATCGCGGTGATCGCGGCACCGGTACTCACCAGTCTTTACGCAAGCGGCAAGGACGCCAGCTACACCGGCCTGGTCACCAAGCTGTCGTACCTGATGCTGCCGATGCTCTTCTTCACCGGCATCAGCGCGCTGATCGCGGCCATCCTGAACACCCGGGGTCACTTCGCGGCACCGATGTGGGCGCCCATCCTGAACAATCTGGTCGCCATCGCCACCTTCGGCACGTACATCGTCGTCTTCGGCGCTCAGGCCCGCCAGCCCGCCGACGTGGGACTGAACCAGGTTCTGCTGATCGGTGGGGGGACGCTGCTCGGCGTGGCGGTGCAGGCCGCCGGTCTGCTGCCGGCGCTGCGCAAGGTCGGCTTCCGGTGGAAGCTGCGGTTCGACTTCCGGGAACTCGGGCTGAGCGAGCTGGCTCGGCTCGGCGGCTGGATGTTCTGCTACGTGGCGGTCAACCAGCTCGGCCTCTTCGTGGTGGTCAACCTGCTCACTCGGGCGGCGGGCGAGGAGAACGCCGGCCTGCTGATCTACAACAACGTCTTCCTGCTACTGATGATGGCGCACGGCATCATCGCCGTCTCGATCATCACGGCGCTGATGCCCCGGATGAGTTCCGCTGCGGCCGACGGTCGATTTCGCGACTTCACCAGCGACCTGAGCCGGGGTACGCGGACCGTCAGCGCCGTGCTCGCCCCGATCGCGGTCTGCTACGCGGTGTTGGCCACCCCGATCTCGGTGGTGGTCTTCCGCTACGGGGCCTTCTCCGATGACAACGCGGTAGCCACGTCGACGGTGCTGCTGGTCGCCGCGATCGGACTGGTCCCGTTCGCGATCAGTCAGCTCTTCACCTTCGCCTTCTACGCGCTGCCGGACACCCGGATGCCGGCACTGATCAACATTCCGGTGGTGGCGCTGCGGGTCGGGGTGCAGATCGCGCTCTTCCTGATCTTCTCGGCGAGCTTCGCGGGAGCCGGGATGATGATCGGCAACACCGTCTCCTACCTGGCCGCCGCCATCGCCTCGGCCTGGCTGCTACGCCCCCGGGTGGGTCAGATCGGGCTGGGCGCGATCCTGCGCACCCTCGGCCGGGTGACCGTCGCGGCGGTCGGTGCCACGCTGGTCGGCCTGCTGGTGGTCGTCCTGCTGCCCGGCGGCGACACGCCGACGCGGTGGGAGGCGATCGCCCAGCTGCTGGTCGGTGGCGCGGTCATCGGGGGTACCTACCTCGGCCTGGCGACCGTGCTGCGGATCTCCGAGATCACCGAGGTGGTCGGCATGGTCCGCCGCCGACTCGGCCGCTGAACCCTCCATCGGCTCGGCGTACACCCAGCGTGACCAAGGATCACCAGCTGGGGATGTCCCTGTGGATAACTCCGCGCGCCGCCGCTCACCTGACGGATCGGCCTGTGGATAACCAACCGGACGGCCGAGTATGCCCGGCCGATCGACGGGAATTCGGCGCTGCCGAACCCACCGATGCGACAGGTTCCGCCCCGGCCGGAGTCGGTTGAGGTCGACCTCTAGATTGGCTGGTACAGGTACCAGCAACGTGGCTGACAACGGCGGCAACGGGACAAGTCCGCCGACCGCGGACTTCGCCGTCACCGGCCGGCGGGAAGATGACATGTCGGGGACCGGGCCATCCCGGGTAAGGTCGCACTCGACGGGTACGGCAGAAACCGGCGCGCGGCACCCTGCTGCGACCGGCCGGCCGGTACCAGACGAAGGCGGAGCGGGAAGCAGATGCCCAGCAGCGCGGGTCCATCGATCGACACGATCACCGAGGGAGGACGGGTGACCCAGGTCGGCGAGGGTCAGGACGCGGACGAGACCACTCCGCCGGTCATGACCTTCGGTGCTCCGACGGCCGGTGAGATCCTCGCCGAACGTTACGAACTGGTCGAGCACATCAACAACGACAGCGCGGGCCGCCTGGTCTGGCGCGGGGTCGACGTCGTGCTGCGCCGACCCGTCGCGGTCGTCATGCGCTACCCGGGTGGCGACTCCGCCACCGAGATGCTCCAGGCCGCCGTCGCCGCCAGCCGGGTCGTTCACCCCAACCTCGTCGGGGTGTACGACGCCATCGACGAGGCCGAGCGGGCCTACGTGGTACGCGAGTGGGTCGACGGTCAGTCCCTGCGGGACCTGGTCGCGAGCGGGCCGTTGGACGCCGCCCGCGCGACCGCCATCGGCAACTCCGTCGCCAGCGCCCTGGCGGCCGTCCACGCCACCGGCATGGTGCACGGAAACGTGCACCCCGGCACGGTCATGATCAGCGATGACGGCCGAGTGGTGCTCGCGGACGCCCGCACCGACGGTGACGACAGCCAGGAGAGCGACGTCCGCGCCGTCGGGGGCATCCTCTACTTCGCGATGACCGGCTACTGGCCGCACGCCGAGGCGCCGCTGCGCGGTGCCACCGCCGGGCACGGTCGGGCGGCCATTCCCGACGCGGTACGCGATGCCAACGGGGCCGTCGCGGCACCCCGTCAGGTCCGGGCCGGTGTGCCGGCCTACCTGGACGACCTGACCATGGACCTACTCGACGCCGAGATCGCCCCACCCCCGTCGGACGTGTTGACGGCGGAGTTGGCCCGGCTCGACGTCCCCGAAGACGACTACCTCGACAACAGCGGCCCGCTGCGGTTCGCCGGCGAGACCGGCGAGGAGCCGTCACCGTTGGCCGCGGCCGGCGGACGCAAGGTCGCCCTGGGCATCGCCGGGCTGCTGGCGGTGGCCCTGATCGGGCTGCTGATCGGGATCAGCACGCTCGGCGACGACGACGGTGACCCGCAGACCAACCCGGTTGCGGCGCCGACATCGAGCGCCCCGGTGAGCGACGAGCCAGCAACGCCCACGGTCCGGAACCTGAAGATCAGCGACGCCCGGATCATCGACCCGGACAGCAACGACCGGACCGAGGTTCGCGACGCCGAGAAGGTCTTCGACGGCGACCAGGACGAGGGCTGGTCCACGGAGACCTACAACCGCAGCAACTTCGGCAACCTCAAACGGGGCATGGGTGTCTGGATCGACCTCGGCGCCAAGCGGACCGTCAAGTCGGTACAGGTCAACCTCTCCGACCGGGGTGCTTCGGCGGAACTGCTCACCGGCACCACCAACGCTCCGTCGTCCAGCTCGGGCGACGACAAGGTCCTCACGGCGTACCTGAAGAACAAGATCGGGCAGCCCTTCGAGGAGCACGACGGCACCACGATGACCTTTGACGGCTTCGACGCCGACAAGAAGTACCGCTACCTGCTGTTCTGGATCACCGAGCTGCCGCCGAACGGAGGCGGCTTCAAGATCGGGGTGCAGGAAATCACGGTCCAGGGTTCATGAGTCATCAGCACGGCGGCAACCACCGGGTCGGGTGATGGAGGTAGGCGACGCCGGAGGCAACCACCCGGGCACCGCTTCCCTGGGCGACACGGTGAGCGACCTCGATCTGCTGCGCGCCCACGTCGCCGGTGACCGGGACGCCTTCGGCGAGTTGTTCCGTCGGCACCGGGACCGGCTCTGGGCGGTCGCCCTGCGTACGCTCGGCGACCGTGAGGAGGCCGCGGACGCCCTCCAGGACGCGCTGCTGTCCGCCCATCGCGCGGCCGACCGGTTCCGGGGTGACTCGGCGGTCACCACCTGGCTGCACCGGATCGTGGTCAACGCCTGCCTCGACCGGATCCGCCGTCGGCGGGCACACCCCACGGTGCCGTTGCCCGACGGGGTGCACGGCCCGGAGGACGGTCCGGCCACCGGCGGCGTGGAACCGGCCGCACCGGTACACGACCACGACACCGCCATGGTCGTCCGCGACGCCCTGGCCGCGTTGCCGCTGGAGCAGCGGGCCGCCCTCGTCCTGGTGGACGTGCAGGGTTACCCGGTCGCCGAGGTCGCGCGGATTCTCGGCGTCGCCGAGGGGACGGTGAAGAGTCGCTGCGCCCGGGGCCGCGCCCGGCTCGCGGTCACGCTCGGCCACCTGCGACCCGGCGGCGGGCCGGCGGCCAATGCCCGGCCGGACGTGCCGGATGTCACCGGTGGGAACCCGAAGCAGCCATCGGGCGTCCGATCGGGGTCGGGGCGGTCCCGGCCGGCCGCCAACCAGCAGGAGGAATCGTGAGTACCGGGGAGTTCAGAGAGGTCGACCACGACCTGCTCGCCGACTACCTCGGTGGCGCGCTGCACGGCACCCCCGAGCACGCTGAGGTCGCCCGGCTGGTGGCACAGGACCCGGCCTGGGCTGATGCCCACGCTTTCCTGGGTCCGGCCGTCGACAACGTCCGCGCCGAGCTGGCCGGGTGGGGCGAGCCGACGCTGGAGCTTCCGCCGGAGATCAGCGACCGGATCAACGCCGCTCTCGCCTCGGCTGATCCGCTCACCGCGCCCACGCCGACGACAGCGGCTGCCGAGCGGAAATCGGCCACCGGGGACGGGGTTGCGGCCGTCGACGACTCCGGAGCGGCACCGACCGGCGGAAAGCTGACTGTCGTACCAGCCCAGCCGACAGGCGGTCCCCGTCGGCCAGGCGGCCCGCTACGGCCGGGCCAGGACCGGTCCTCGTCGTCGCGGCCGGGTCGGCGACGTCGCCGCTTGGCCCGCGTGGCCGGGCCGGTTGCCCTCGCCGCCGCCGCGGTGGTCGGGTTGGGCGCGCTCCAGCTGTTCCAGCCCGGAGGTGGGGACGACGTCGCCACCGACACCGCTCTCAGCGAGCGGGCCGTCAGCCCGGCCGTGTCGCACGCCTACCCGCAGGATTCCGCAGGACAGCCCGACCCCGAATCGGCGCCCGAACGTGCCGCGGCCGCAACCGGCGCTCCGTACCGGGTCGTCGGCGCTCCGCAGCGCAGCGACACCGACTACACACCGGAGGCACTGGCCAACCTGACTCCGAGCGTCAGGCAGTTCTCCACCGACGGTGATCCGGGGTTCGGCGCGGAGAGCCAGGAGCGCCTGCCCGCCGCGGGTGATCTGGCCCGGCTCGGCACCCAGACGGCGTTGAGCGCCTGCCTTGCGGAGGTCAGTGCGGAGCAGCGCGGAGGACCGCTGACCTTCGAGGTCATCGACTACGCCCGCTTCCAGGGGCTGCCGGCGCTGGTCCTTCAGTTCACCGACGCCTCCGGCACGAACTGGGCGTGGGTCAGCGGCCCGGAGTGCGGGGTACCCGGGTCCGGCTCGGACGCCCGTTACCGTACGCAGGTAGGGTGATCCTGCGGTCGCTGGACTCTTGACCGTCCACGTGACCTGACCCACCGGGTGGCCGACTCGGGAATTCCCGCTTCGTACGATGACGTTCTGCACATCAGTTGCCGCCGCGTCGGCACTCGGATCGGCATCGGCGGGTACGCCGGTGACGACAGTCAACACGATTGGGAGACGGCAGTGGACGAGGTCCGCAACCTGGTCATCATCGGCTCCGGGCCGGCCGGTTACACGGCGGCGGTCTACGCGGCGCGTGCCAACCTCAAGCCACTGGTGATCGAGGGCGTGCAGTCCGGCGGCGCGCTGATGACCACCACCGAGGTGGAGAACTTCCCCGGTTTCGCCGACGGCATCCTCGGCCCCGAGCTGATGGACAACATGCGTAAGCAGGCCGAGCGGTTCGGCGCCGAGTTCCTGACCGACGACGTCACCCGGGTCGAGCTGACCGACACCGGTCACCCCGGCGCGCTGAGCACCGTCTGGGTCGGCGAGACCGCGTACCGTGCCCGGGCCGTGGTCCTCGCCACGGGTTCCGCCTGGCGCCCGCTCGGCGTACCCGGCGAGCAGGAGTACCTCGGCCACGGTGTCTCCTCCTGCGCCACCTGTGACGGTTTCTTCTTCCGCAACCAGCACATCGTGGTCGTCGGTGGTGGCGACTCGGCGATGGAGGAGGCCAGCTTCCTGACCCGCTTCGCCGACTCGGTGACGATCCTGCACCGCCGCGACTCGTTCCGGGCGAGCAAGATCATGGCGGAGCGGGCACTGAGCAACGACAAGATCAAGGTCGAGTGGAACACCGTGGTGGAGGAGGTGCTCGGCGCGGACGGCAAGGTTTCCGGCGTACGGGTGCGCAACGTCCACACCGGCGAGGCCAAGGTGCTCGACGTCACCGGCGTGTTCGTGGCGATCGGCCACGACCCACGCAGCGAGCTGTTCCGCGGGCAGGTGGAGATGGACGACGAGGGGTACGTGAAGGTGCAGGCCCCCAGCACCCGGACCAGCATCCCCGGCGTCTTCGCAGCCGGGGACCTGGTCGACCACACGTACCGGCAGGCGATCACAGCCGCCGGGACCGGCTGTGCGGCCGCCCTGGACGCGGAACGCTTCATCGCCACACTGCCCAAGGGCGACTAGCAATAGGGCGGTGAAGGCGAGGGGACGCGCCGCAGCCCCGCCAGTTTGTTGCCAGTCGCTCTGAAGCTGAACCAGACACAACGCAGGAGGAGGGGTCAACAGTGGGAGCAACCAAGTCGGTCACCGACGCGAGTTTCGCCGCAGACGTGCTGAAGTCCGACAAGCCGGTCCTGGTGGATTTCTGGGCCGAGTGGTGCGGGCCGTGCCGCAAGGTGTCGCCGCTGCTGGAGGAGATCGCCGGCGAGATGGGCGACCAGGTCAGCATCGTCAAGCTCAACATCGACGAGAACCCGGAGACCGCCCGGACGTACCGGGTGATGTCGGTGCCGACCCTCACCATGTTCAAGAACGGTGAGCCGGTGCAGTCGATCGCCGGTGCCAAGCCCAAGGGCGAACTGGTCAAGCTGATCGAATCGGCGCTCTGACCCCAGCGACGACATCGCCGTTGACCCCGTGCCGGTGAACCCGGCACGGGGTCAACGCGTTTTTCGCCGCCCACCACCCCAGCGGATCGCCTAGCGCATAACCTCGAACCGGGGCCGCCGGACGCCGGTGAGCACCTGGTCCCGCCAACGGCACACCTCGTCGGCGGCGGGCCTGGCAGCCACCGACCGTGCAGAGGGGGTCGTGCGTGCGTCCGATCCGTTCCGGTGACCGGGGACCCGCAGTCACCGAGATCCGTGCGGTGTTGACCGGCCTCGACCTGCTGTCGAAGACGACCGGCCCGCACAGCGACGAGTTCGACCCGGCGACCGAACGGGCGGTCCGCGCGTTCCAGCAGTCGCGGGGCCTCAGCGTCGACGGCCGGGTCGGTGCCGAGACCTGGCGGGCCCTGGACGCCGCCCGCTGGCGGCTGGGTGCCCGCACCCTCTACCACGCGGTGCCGGTCCCCCTCACCGGCGAAGATGTCCGGTCGCTACAGGAACGGCTGCTGGAGATGGGCTACGACAGCGGCCGGGCCGACGCCATCTACGGCATCCGCACCTCCCGGGCGGTGGCGCAGTTCCAGCGTGAGGTGGGACTCGTCCCCGACGGCACCTGCGGCCCGCACACCATGGGTGCCCTGCGCCGGCTGGGCCGCAAGGTCGTCGGCGGCCGGCCGCAGTGGTTGCGTGAGTCCGACGCCATCCGACAGTCCGGCCCGACCCTGGTCGGCCGGACCGTGGTGATCGACCCGGGTCACGGCGGCACCGACCCGGGCGTGGTCGTGGCGGACGGCCCGCTGCGCTGGACCGAAGCGGATCTGATGCACGACCTGGCCAGTCGGCTGGAGGGGCGCCTCGCCGCGTCCGGAGTACGGGTGCAACTCACCCGAGGACCGTCGCCGGAGACCTGCCTGCCCGACATCGACCGGGCGCAACTGGCCAACTCGCTCGGCGCCGACGTGTTCATCTCGCTGCACACCGACGGCCATGCCAACCCGATGGCCGAGGGCGTCGCCACGTACCACTACGGCACCGACAACGGGGTGAGCTCGGCGACCGGTGAACGGCTCGCCGGGCTGGTCCAGCGGGAGATCGTGGCGCGTACCGGGCTGCGGGACTGTCACTCCCATGCCAAGGCGTGGGACCTGCTCCGGATCACCCGCATGCCGGCCGTGCGCGTCGAGGTCGGCTACCTCACCTCGCCGACCGACCGGGAGCGGCTGATCGCTCCCCGGTTCCGCGACAAGCTGGTCGAGGCGATGGTGGCGGGGGTGCAACGGATGTACCTGCCGATCGAACGCGACGTCCCGACCGGCTCGATCGACGTCAGCGAGCTGCGAGCGGCGGTCGCCGCCGGCACCGTGGTGGACTGAGCCGCCCGACCCGGTCACAGGCGCGGTCACGTCGGACCGTCCGCGCGGTGCGGGCGGTCAGCCGGCCGTCGAACGGGTGGCAGGTGCCGGTCGGACCGGGCGTAACAGCGACTCCGGACTCATCGAGCCGAGCAGCTTCTCCAGCGCGTACTCGACGTCGGACTTCCAGCTCAACGCCGTCCGCAGTTCGAGCCGCAGCCGGGGAAACCGCGGATGCGGGCGAACCGTCTTGAAGCCCACCGAGAGGAAGAAGTCGGCGGGCGCCACGCATGCTCCGCCCGGATCGGCGGAGTCACCGAACTGAGCGTCGCCGAACGCCTCGATCGCCTTGATCCCGCGCTTGGTCAGATCGCGGGCCACCCCCTGCACCAGCATCCGGCCGAGGCCCCCGCCGGAGAACGCGGGCACCACGTTCGCGGTCATCAGCAACGCCGCGTCGGCGGAGACCGGAGAAGTCGGAAAGGCCATCGACCGGGGAACGTACGCCGGCGGGGCGTACATCACGAACCCGGCCGGCATGCCGTCGACGTAGACCAGCTTGCCGCAGGAACCCCATTCGAGCAGGGTCTGCGACACCCACGCCTCCTTCTCCAGCCCAGGGTCGCCCGCAGCGCAGGCACGGTCCGCGGAAACCGGATCAAGCTCCCAGTAGACACACTGCCGGCAGGGAAGGGGCAAGTCCTCCAGGGTGTCCAGGGTCAGGCTGACCAGACGTCGCGACATTGGCGCTTCCCCACACTAGGCTCGGAGGTGGGACCGGCCCAGGCGGCACCGCCGCCGCAGCGGCCCGGACGGCACCGCCGTGTTCCTGCCCCCGACGAGCGATCGTACGCCGCCGATCGGCGGCAGGGGAGACTAAGCATGAACGTCCGCCTCAGGGGTGCCGGCCGCCGGTCCGGCATGTGGACGCACGAATAATCGGAGGCGCATCGGGCGGTGCAGGGCGGCTAGGATCGACATCCGGCGCGCCGTACCGCCATGGTCGCCGTTGTCCTGGGTATCCGGGGCCGGAGCCGTCCGAGCAGCCATCGGGGTGATGTGATGACCGGCACGACACTCGACGACTACACCGACCGGTACGCCCGGCGGGTCCGGGGAATGACCGCGTCGGAGATCAGGGCGCTGTTCGCGGTGGCCAGTCGGCCGGAGGTCGTCTCCCTCGCCGGTGGCGCGCCGTACATCGCCGCGCTGCCGCTGGACGCCGTCGGCGAGATGCTCGGCCGGCTCGGCGCCGAGCACGGCAGCACCACCCTGCAGTACGGCATCGGTCAGGGCACCCTGGAGCTGCGGGAGCGGATCTGCGAGGTGATGGCGCTCTCCGGCATCGACGCCGCCTGTGGTGCCTCCCCGGAGGACGTGGTGGTGACGGTGGGCGGGCAGCAGGCGCTCGACCTGGTCGCCCGCCTCTTCCTGGATCCGGGTGACGTGGTGCTCGCCGAGGGGCCGACCTACGTCGGTGCGCTCGGCGTGTTCCAGGCTGCCCAGGCCCAGGTTGTGCACGTACCCATGGACGACGACGGTCTGATCCCGGCAGCGCTGGAACTCGCCATCGCGGAGCAGGCCCGGGCCGGACGCCGGGTGAAGTTCCTCTACACCATCCCCACCTTCCAGAACCCGACCGGCGTGACGCTGACCGAGCAGCGGCGGGAAGAGGTCCTCGACATCTGCGAGCGCGCCGGGCTGCTGGTGGTCGAGGACGACCCGTACGGCCAGCTGGGCTTCGAGCGCGAGGCGCCCGCGCCGCTGCGGGCGCGGCGGCGGGACGGCGTCTTCTACCTGAGCACCTTCTCCAAGACGTTCGCGCCGGGGCTACGGGTCGGCTGGATCCTCGCGCCGCACGCGGTACGCGACAAGCTGGTGATCGCCAGCGAGGCACAGATCCTCTGCCCCAGCGCGTACGCGCAGGCCGCCGTCAGCACCTACCTCGGCACCATGCCCTGGCGCGAGCAGCTGAAGGTCTACCGGGAGGTCTACCGGGAGCGGCGAGACGCGATGCTCAACGCGCTGGAGGACCTGATGCCCGCCGAGACCCGCTGGACGATACCGGGCGGCGGGCTGTTCGTCTGGGCCACGCTGCCCGACGGGCTGGACTCGAAGGCGATGATGCCCCGGGCCATCGCCGCACGGGTGGCGTACGTGCCCGGCACCGGTTTCTACGCCGACGGCAGCGGCAACGGTCACATGCGACTCAACTTCTCCTTCCCGCCGCCGGAGCGGATCAGGGAGGGCGTGCGCCGGTTGGCCAGCGTGATGGAACAGGACACCGCCATGCGGCGGGTGTTCGGTGCGGTCGTTGAGCCCGGTACCCGGCGGGGCCGGACCGGCTGGGACGCGCCAGGACCAGACTTGGCATGATGCCCGGCATGGGTGTCACCGCTGCCGAAGAACCCGCCGTGTCGGGCCCCGAGACCACCGATCTCCACGTGCTCGTGCTCGCCGGTGGTCTGTCGTACGAGCGTGATGTGTCGCTGCGCTCCGGCCGCCGGGTGCTTGACGCGCTGCGCGCCGTCGGGATGCAGGCCGAGTTGCGCGACGCCGACGTGGCCCTGCTGCCCGCGCTGACGGCGGATCCACCCGACGCCGTGGTGATCGCCCTGCACGGCGCCACCGGCGAGGACGGGTCGCTGCGCGGCGTCCTGGACCTGTGCGGCGTGCCGTACGTCGGATGTGACGCGCGGGCTTCCCGCCTCGCCTGGGACAAACCGTCGGCGAAGGCCGTGCTGCGAGAGGCCGGCATCGCCACCCCCGATTGGGTCGCCCTGCCGCATGACCGGTTCAGCGAACTCGGCGCGGTGGCCGTGCTGGACCGCATCGTCGAGCGCCTGGGGCTGCCGCTCATGGTGAAGCCGGCCCAGGGTGGTTCCGGTCTGGGCGCCGCCGTGGTCCGGGACACGGCGTCGCTCCCGGCTGCCATGGTGGGTTGTTTCGCGTACGACTCGACGGCGCTCGTCGAACGGTACGTTGCCGGCATGGATGTGGCGGTCTCCGTGGTCGACCTGGGAGACGGTCCGCAAGCGCTACCGGCGGTGGAGATCGTGCCCCGCAACGGGGTGTACGACTACGCGGCCCGCTACACGGCGGGGCGCACCACCTGGCACACCCCGGCCCGCCTGGAACCCGCCGTCGCCGAATCGGTGGCCCAGGTCGCCCTGGCCGCCCACGCCGCCCTCGGCCTGCGTGACCTCAGCCGGGTCGATCTGATCGTCGACTCGGCCGGTCAGCCGCACGTACTCGAAGTCAACGTCTCGCCGGGGATGACCGAGACGTCGCTGTTGCCGCTCGCCGTACAGGCCGCCGGCCTCGACTTCGGACGCGTGGTCGGAGACCTGGTAGCCCGCGCCGCCGCCCGCTGATCTCGCCGCCCGCTGATCTCGCCGCCCGCTGATCTCGTTGCCCGCTGGTCTCGTCGCCCAGCTGATCTCGCCGGCCGGTACGAGGCCCGCCGTCACCTGCTGACCGAACTCGTCGCCGCGCGGAGGCTGGCGCTGATTAGTTTGACGCCACACCGCCCAGTGCTCCTGGCCTTGCCCTGGTTCAGACCGCCGCCCGCCGATCGCCCTGATGGGGATCGGCGGGCACTCAGAACCAGACGGTCCGCGCGGCCGGCGGCACCGAGGCGGGTCCTGGCCGACGATGGCAGGACGACCCAGGACACCGGCTCGGGGTACGGTTCGCCGACGCCACCAGTCGACCACCCCGGCCCGGTCCTGCCGACCCGGAACTGGCGGAGGCAGTGACCTACCGTGGCCGTGCCTGTCAGCACCGTCGGCCACGGCGCCAAGAGCTCCAGGCCAACCCGGAGGGCGGCGGCAACCTCCTGCTGGCCGCTCTCCGGGCTCGGTTCACCGGACGGCACCGTCGAGCCTCCGTCCAGGGCTCTCCGCTTGCGCCTGCCCCTTTGCTACGACTCCCGCTTCCCGACATGGCCGGCAGTCCCGGCGGCTCCGGTCCCGGCAGTTCCGGCAGTCCCGGCAGTTCCGGCCGCATCGGTGCCGGCGGTGTGGGTGCCGGCCGTATCGGCGGTGTCGGCGCTTGCGGTGTCGGCGCTTGCGGTGTCGGTGTCTGTGCCGGCGGTGTGGGTGTCTGTGCCGGCGGTGTGGGTGACAGCGGTCCCGGCTGCTCCGGCCGCATCGGTGGACTCGGTCTGCCGATGCGTCTCGACGGTTCCGGTCTGCGGACTCGCGCCTGCTGACCCGGAAACCAGCTGGCTCGTCGGCTCAGGTCGAGCCGCCTCGGCCGCGTTCGCTACCGTCTGTCGCTGCGGTGCCGCTTCGACAGCCTCCTCCGGGACCGAGCCCCTCACCGGCATCGAGTTCGCCGCGTCTGGCGACTCGGAACCGGCATTGACGCCGGGAACATCGGGTGGCTCAGCCGTCTCGCCGATGGCGTCCAGCAGCGACCCTCCTTCCGCCGGCTTCGTCTCGGTAGGCGAGGCCGACTGCGCGGCCAGGCTGGACGGCGCCTGCCACTGGATGCGGGGTGGTTCGGCAAGCGGCCGCCCACCGAACTCGGCCAGCCAGGCCGCAACGAGGGCGAGATTTTCCCGCCACTGGTCATCTGGGATCGGCGGCAGGATCGAGTCCCAGAGCGACAGGAAGGTGCCACGGAGCTGGAGCCGACCGTACGGGCGGGCGAGGAACCACATGTGGAGATGGGCGGACCCGTCTCCCCAGCGGTTGACGTGCACTCGGGCCACTCCGTCCAGCGATCGGATGGCCCGTTCGAGCCGTACCGTCATCACGCCCAACTCGGCGGCGAGCAGATTCGGCAAGTCACCGAGATCGAGGTGCGACCGTGACTCCAGGATGAGGACCATGGGCAGGCCGGTAGGCCGGTCCATGGCCCGTACGCGCCATCGTTCACCGACCCAGATGTATGCCTCGTCGGGCGCTAGGCAGGCGGTGCATTCTTGGTGAGCCTCACCCTTGCGGGGCGGCTCGACAGGGACCGGATCGGCGAGTGGCTTGACCCGGAGGTCGCCCTCAAAGGGAAACGACGGCCACTGGGTGAAGTCTGGAATTGAGGGAGGGGTGTCGTGCACGACGCTGACCCTAACCGAGTCCGGGACCACTGTCCCTACCCGAACCGTCTTCGACTCTCCGCAGCGCTCGAATGTCGGGACAGGCCACGCCGAAGAGTTCTCCCCAGAGTTATCCACAGGGTGGCAGGTCGCTGGATCCTTACCGCTGTCGCGCTTCGACAAGGGGTTTCGGGTCATGTTTCACGTGAAACGGCGCGAGCCTGTGGACAACTGATGTGGATAACATCAGCGGCCCCGACCTCCGCCAGACACGCGGTCCGACGGTGGTCACGACCCTAGGCACACCCGACGTTCACCGGCCGCCTCACCCACATCCAACATCGCGTTTCACGTGAAACAACGAGCCGCGCGGCCAACAGAGCGACCCGGTCAGCCGGAGTCCAAGCTGCCGTCTCGTTCACCGACGTGACCCGAAGGCGGGGGCGTGCCCGGCACGGCCGCCACCGGAGCGCTCGACGGCGCGGGCTGACGGGTGCCACTTCCGAGTTCGGCTGTCGAGGCCAACCACCGCTTGATCGGTCGGCCGTCGGCGTGCGCCATCCCCGTCTGTCGCCGCTGAAGGAACCCGTCCAGTGGCTGTTTCCGCCTCCAGGTTCGGGCTGTAAGCCGGCCACCACCAACGGACCGGGCGTCGGCGGCGTACCGCGGGGTGGAAATCATCGGCTGCACTCCACACCCTTGTTTCACGTGAAACGCGCCCTGTCTTTCCTGCCCCTGTCCTGGCTCGCCCGATGCAGGTCTGCGACGATGCCAACGACGCGTGCCCCAACAGCGCTCGGCCTGGTAGGACTCGGCTGGGTGGGCGGCAACAAGCCGATCTCCGCCGCCTGAAGCTGCCGGCGCCTGAAGCTGCCGGCGCCACCTGAAGGCACCCGCCCCGCCTGAAGCGCGCTCAGTCGCCCGAGCTGCGACCAACCGTCCGTCCACCCGTCTGGCTCCTGCCCGTCTGACTCAATCCCCCTTCCGGGCCGTGTGCTCTGTGCGTCAATCCCTTCCGTGCCACCTCCTCCCGAACCGCTCCCTTCCGGGCCGCTCCCTTCCGGGCCGCTCCCTTCCGGGCCGCTCCCTTCCGGGCCGCTCCCTTCCGGGCCGCTCCCTTCCGGGCCGCTCCCTTCCGGGCCGCTC
>NZ_JBXUOW010000077.1:0-21493 GCF_057196645.1 Micromonospora sp. ATLC16 | reverse complement strand
GCCCGACGGCGGGTGGCGGCGTGGGGTGCGGCTGCTGCGGCAGGGCCCGCGCGGGGAGCGCGTTGCCCCGCTGGGCGGAACCACCGCGAGGGTATGCGCCACCGAACAGGTCGAGGAACGGGGAGTCGATGTCTGCGCCGTCCCGGCTGGCCGGGGCCGGGTCGGCCGGAACCGCCCGGCGCTGCGGCGGGCGAGGTGCCTGGAACACGCCGACGCTGCCATGACCCGGGGTGGTGGCGAGCGCCGGATCCGGCGTGGCCTCGTCCCGCTCGTCGGATTCCGGGTAGTCGAACGAACGCGCACGGTGACCGTTTGGCGCGGCCGGACGTCCGGCCGGAGATCCCGGCGTGGCGGAGCGGCTCATGCGATCGCCCTGCCCGTGTCCTCGTTCGGCCCGTACGGCGTGCAGCCGGTCATGCCAGTTCCTCCCGGATCCTGATCCTGCTGCCGACCAGGCGCGGATCGCGCTGCTCGGCGGCCGGCTCCCGGGTGCGTCGCCAGTCGGTCAGCGCGGTACGGATCACCATGCGCGCCGGACGGTCCGGGTCGACGTACCGGAAGACGAACGAGGTGGTCACGATGGCGAGGGCGATCTCCCAGGCGGGAAAGAGCTCAACCTGCAGCGTGAACAGCCAGTGGATGAATATGTAGAGGGGAACGAGCAGCATGAAGAGCCCGTACTGGGCGTACGGCAGGTGGACCGGAAGGGTGTAGCCGGGCGGGCCGAGATAGACCAGGCGGGCCCGGTAGATGTCGTCGTCGGTGCGCAGCCGCATCTCGTGCCCGCGCCTATTCGAAGATCAGGTTGATCAGGAAGTCGCCGATGAAGAAGAGGGTGGCGGCTCCGGCGATGAAGGCCAGCCCGACGATCGCGATGGCCGAACTGGTCAGCACCTTGGAGATCTCGCCTCGGCTGGCGCGGCCGATGAAGATGACGCCCAGCACGGCCAGCAGGATTGGAGCGATCTTGCTGGCGAAGAAGGTGACGACGCCCTCGGTGTCGATCCCCTTCGGCTCCTCAGCGGCTAACGGAATCGACGACGCCAGGGTGGAGAGCAGGTGGCCGGCGTTGGTGGACGCCGTTTCCATCAGCTCGATGGCGATCACTGAAACCTCCCCAAGTCGCGGCCGGCGGCGCCGCGGTAGTGCAGTAGGCGAGCCTGGCGGGATCGGTGCTCAAATGTGCGCAGCGCCCGAGACCCTGCGTACGACAACCGCCACGTGGGGTGGCGATTTTTGGGCGGGTTGTCCCGTTTTGGCCCTCCCTCCAACCGTCGCCATCTCAATGCTGGGCAATTTCACAGCGTACGGGCCGCCCCCCTTTGCGACAACCCGCGAAGATACTGCCCGAAGCGGCCCGGACGACCGATCGTACACCTGTTCTAATTGCCATGTCAGGGGTGCCGATGGGGCGGTCTGCGACGTGTCACCGGACCGGTACCGTCCTACTCGTGACCGATCTGGTGCGGGCCCCGGCCCCGGTGGTGATGGGCGTCCTGAACGTCACGCCCGACTCTTTCTCCGACGGCGGACGCTACGCGGACGTCGAGGCCGCTGTCGCACACGGCGTCCGGCTACGAGCCGAGGGAGCGGGGTTGGTGGATGTCGGTGGTGAGTCGACCAGACCCGGCGCTGATCGGGTCGACGCGGAGACCGAGGCCGCCCGCGTGGTACCGGTGATCCGGGAACTCGCCTCGGCCGGTGTCCCGGTCAGCATCGACACCACCCGCGCCCGGGTGGCCGTGGCGGCGTTGCACGCCGGCGCGGTCGTGGTCAACGACGTCTCGGGAGGGCTCGCCGACACCGACATGGCCCGGGTGGTCAGCGACGCCGGCTGCTCCTGGGTGCTGATGCACTGGCGCGGCCACTCCCGCCGGATGAGCGAGCTGGCCAGCTACGGCGACGTGGTGGCCGACGTCCGTGCCGAACTCGGCCAGCGGGTGGACGCGGCGCTCGCCGCCGGAGTCGACCCGGATCGCATCATCATCGATCCGGGCCTCGGCTTCGCCAAGAACGCGGCCCACAACTGGCAGCTCAGCGGCCGGCTGCCCGAACTTGTCGAACTCGGCTACCCGTTGCTGTTCGGCGCGAGCCGCAAGTCCTATCTGGGACAACTGCTGGCCGGCCCGGACGGCCTGCCCCGACCAATCGACGGGCGGGCGGCGGCCACCGTGGCCACCAGCCTGCTCGCGGTCGCCGCGGGCGCCTGGGGGGTACGCGTGCACGAGGTACGCGCCACCGTCGACGCCCTCGCCGTCTGGCAGGCCACCGGTCGTCCCCGGCTGGCGGCAGCACCGGCAGCCGACGCCGTCTCGTCGACCGACGCCGGGCCGGGGGTACGTGACGTCGGGCGGCCGGCCCCCGTCGTCGAGGCCGCAGTCGAGGGGCGGGGGCGACGATGACCGATCGGATCGAGCTGACCGCCCTGCGGGCGCACGGCCGGCACGGGGTGTACGACTTCGAACGCGCCAACGGTCAGGAGTTCGTCGTCGACGCGGTGCTCGAACTCGATCTAGGCCCGGCCGCCCGGTCCGACGACGTACGGGACACCGTGCACTACGGCGAACTGGCCGAACGGCTGGTCGAGGTGATCACCGGCGAGCCGGTCAATCTGCTCGAGACCCTCGCCGATCGGCTGATCGAGGTCTGCCTGGCGGATCCGCGGGTGTCCGGCGTGACGGTGACGGTGCACAAGCCCGAGGCACCGGTTCCGCACGCCTTCACCGACGTGGCCGTGACGATGCGCCGGACGCGTACCCGATGACCCGCGCCGTGCTCTCCCTCGGCAGCAACCTCGGTGACCGGCTGGGTCACCTGCGCACCGCGCTGACCGTCCTCGGTGACAGTGTGCTGGTGGTCTCCGGGGTATACGAGACCCCGCCATGGGGCGACACCGACCAGCCGGCGTACCTGAACGCCGTGCTGCTGGCCGCGGACCCGGACGCCGGACCCTACGACTGGTTGGCGCGCGCGCGGGCGGCGGAGGCCGCCGCCGGTCGGGTCCGGGACCCGGAGCGGCGCTTCGGTCCCCGCACGCTCGACGTCGACATCGTCGCGGTGTGGACCGACGACGACCGCCCGGTGTTGAGCACCGACCCCGAGTTGACGCTGCCGCATCCCCGGGCACATCTGCGGGCCTTCGTGCTGCGACCGTGGATCGACATTCAGCCCTACGGTCAACTGCCGGGGTATGGCCCGTTGACCGACCTGCTCACCACCGGCCCGCTCGCCGTCGAGGTGCCGGAACTGAGCCCCCGACCCGATCTGAGGTTAGAGTCGACGGCATGAGCGAGCGCACCGACGGGACCATCAGGCTCAGCGCGGCGGTGTCTCCTGGCGGCGTGATGTGCCACGGGGCGCCGGCATGAGCGTTTCCCCGCCGCCGGACGGGTCGCGGATGGGGCCCACCCGCATCTCGACGCTGGTGGTGGCTGCCCTGGCCGCCGCCGCGGCGGCCTGGTTGTTGATCAGCGGCATCTACTACGAGCGGCTGCCGCCGCTGCCCTGGTTGCCGGTGGTGACGCTGGCCGGGCTGGCCGTGCTGGAGGCGTACGCCGCGATCAACACCCGGGGTCGGATCGACCGCCGACCGGGCCGTGACCCGGTCAATCCGTTGGTGGTGGCTCGGTTCGTCGTACTGGCCAAGGCGTCCGCGTTGGTTGGCGCCATCTTCGCCGGAGGGTACGCGGGGTTGACCGGGTGGTTGTTCGTACAGCCGACGCGGGCGGCCGCCGACGACCGCCCGGCAGCCATCGCCGGTCTGCTGGCCGCGACCGCCCTGGTGGCCGCCGCGCTCTGGCTGGAGCGGGCGTGTCGCGTTCCGGAGCGGCCCGACGACGAGCACGAGCCGGACGACTGGGAGAGCCACCCGGGCCACCGCTAGTGCGTTTGTCCGACACCGCCGGTCGTCGGTCGGGTCCGACGCCTCCGGTGAGCGTTCCTGGACACCGCACTCGGCCGCGGTGCGCTAGGCCCGCCCGGTCGGCAAGGTCCGCGCGACGCGGTCCGGATCGTCGATCACCCGCCCAGGCAGGGGGTTACGTCCGCTCTCGCGCGCGGGTACGGTGCCTGCGACCGAAGGCAACGTCCCGCCGCTGTGTCCGCCCCCGCGTCGGTGGAGTCCGGGCGACCGCTGGGAGGCAGGAATCATGGGGTACGACGAGCCGGGCCGTGACGGACCGCCGGAGCCCACCTCGGCCGGTTCCGCGACCGGGGCGGAGGCCGTTGTCGACGATCCCGACGCCGAGCCGGGCCGGGACCGTTTCGGCGTCTACATCGTCTGGGAGACGCTCCTGCTGCTCGGCTTCGGCGCACTGGTCTACCTGGTGTGGCGGGAGGATCCGACCCTGCTGCGCGGCAGCGGACTGCGGGACCTCATCGTCGACGTGGTCGGCCTGGGTCTGCTCGCCCTGGCCGTCGGGCTGACACTGCGTACCGCAGCGGTCAACCTGGCTGTCGGGCCGGTGGCCGTGGCGGCCGGGCTGCACTTCGCCGAACAGGGTGACCGCGGGTTGCTCGGCACGGTCGGCACGGCCACCGCGGTGGCCGCGATCGGTGGACTGTTGCTCGGGCTGGTGGTCGCGCTGCTGCACGTGCCCGGTTGGGCGGCGAGCCTCGGTGGTGCGGCCGGTGTCGTCGTCTACATCGAGCAGCGCTCCGCGCCCGTACTGGTGCAGGGGGATTACGACCCTCGGGGGACCGCCGGACAACTCTTCGTGGGTTTCGCCGCGATCGCGGTGTTCGGTGGCCTCTTCGGAGCGGTGAGTCCGATCCGTCGGCTGGTCGGCCGGTTCCGTCCGGTCGCCGACCCAGCTCGGCGGCGGGGAGCGGCGGCCACTCTCGTGGTCACCACTGGATACGTCTTCTCCACCGTGCTCGCGACCCTCGGTGGAGTGCTGATCGCCGCGGAGGACGGGACGGTGACACCGGCGGCGGGGTTGGACTGGACGGTGCTGGCGGTGGGCGCGACGCTGCTCGCCGGCACCAGCGCCTTCGGGCTGCGTGGCGGCGTCTTCGGCACGCTGCTGACGGTCGGCGCGATCGGGCTGTTCCTGGCGTACGCGGGGGCGCGCGGCTGGACGGTCAGCTACTGGGCGGTCGGTGGTGCGGCGCTGGCCGTCGGGCTCATCGTCACGCGCCTGGTCGAGAGGTACGGAGCTCCGCTGCCGGTTCTCGGGGCACTGCCCCCGCCGTCCAGCGAACCGGCCGCCGCGGCAGGATGGGGTGTGACGCAGCCGCAACCGGTCGGTGACTGGCCGCCCGTGCTGCCGGCGCAACCCACCGTGAGCGGCACCGACCCGTGGGGGGCCCGGCGCTGGGAGATGGGCCCGCCAGCCTGGGAGGCCGACGACCGGTGACGGTTCGGCACCTCGTCGGCGCGCCGAGCGTGATCTCGGCGGATAGGCTCGGCACATGACCGACACATCATCGATCTCCGGCGACCGGTCGTTCGAGGAGTTGGACGTCCTTACCACCGAGGAGCTGCGTGAACGGGCGTTCACCCTTGCTCGGGAGCGCCGCGACGTACGGTTCTTCTGGTCGGTGCTGCGGCACCTGCCGGATGCGGACGAGGCCGCCGCGCTGGACGGCGCGCCCAACTCGGTGGGGCCGACGGTCGATGAGGCGGTGGCTCTCTGGCGCGAGATGACCGGGCACGGCTACGAGGAGTCGGCACCGCTGTTGCGCGCCGCGTTCATCGACTACCTGATGAAGCACTAGGCGTCATCAAACGCGCCTACCGTCACAATTGACGCCTCGCGTTTGCCTGCGTCGATCCGCTGGGAAATAGCGGGGCCATGGCTCTCACCAATCGTTACAAGTCCGCACCGGGCGCCGGCACGCTCGCCGCGCTCATCCTGGTCCTGGTCTTCGGTAGTCCCTGGTACGTCGACTGGGTCAGGGACAACACCGATCCGGACAGCGCCGGCGGGTGGTTCCTCAGACTGCTCGCCTGGCCGGCATGGCGATTCGACTCCTCCGACTCCATCCAGGAGATCTTCGCCGACGACCTGAGGGCGATCCTCGTGGTCGTCCTCACCTTCCTCTTCCTCTACCTGCTGCCGGGCTCCCAGCTCGCCCGCGCCCGGGGCACCATCAGCCAGTTCTTCGCCGGCTGGGGGGCGTTCGTCTTCGCCGGGGCCTTCGCGGCCCTGTTCACCACGCTGATCCGGACCAACCCGTCGCTGTTGGGCGCCTTCCAGGCTGCGGGGGACGGCGCGGAGTACGGCCTCTTCGTCGGCTGGATCATCGGCATCGCCACCCTGGGCGGATACCGGGGTCGGCGCTGACCGTACGGCCGGGTCCGTCGTGCCGACGGACCCGGCCGACCTCCGGTGCCCGACGTCAGACCCCGCTCCGCCCAGCGGTCGGCCGGGCGACGCCGACGTGGCACTCAGCCGACCGGCTCCGTCAGTGTCAGAATGCGTTCCCGGCTGAGCGTCCCGACCGGCCGCCCGTCCTCGGTGACCACGGCCTGGCCGCTGGCGGAGGTGAGCAGCAGGGCCAGCGCGTCGTACGCCGACCCGCCCAGCGGCACCGACGGTAGGCCCGCACCGCCGTCGACCGGCAGCGGACCGAGCACCTCCCGGGTCACCGGAGTGACGGCCAGCCGGCGGATGCCCCGGTCGGCCCCGACAAACTCGCGGACGAAACCGGTGGCGGGAGCGCCGAGCAGCGTCGCCGGGGTGTCGTACTGCTCCAACCGGCCGCCCTCGGAGAGCACCGCGATCCGGTCACCGAGCCGGACGGCCTCGTCCAGGTCATGGGTGACCAGGACGATGGTCTTGCGTACCTCCGCCTGCAACCGCAGAAACTCCTCCTGAAGCCGGGTACGCACGATCGGGTCCACGGCGGAGAAAGGCTCGTCCATCAGCAGCACCACCGGGTCAGCGGCGAGGGCCCGGGCCACCCCGACCCGCTGCCGCTGGCCGCCGGAGAGTTCGTGGGGGTAGCGGCGGCCGAACTGTGCCGGATCGAGACCGACCAGTTCAAGCAGTTCCTCGACCCGGCGTTGGACGGTGCCGGTGGCCCAACCGAGCAGCCGGGGCACGGTGGCGACGTTGGCGGCCACCGTCTGGTGCGGGAAGAGCCCGACGTTCTGGATGACGTAGCCGATCTGGCGGCGCAGTTTCACCGGGTCGACCCGGGTGACGTCGGAGTCGCCGAGCAGTATCCGGCCGGCGGTCGGCTCGATCAGCCGGTTGATCATGCGTAGCACGGTCGACTTGCCACAGCCGGACGGGCCGATCAGCACGACCAGTTCGCCCTCGTCGACATGCAGGCTGAGCTCCCGCACCGCCTCGGTGCCGTCCAGGTAGCGCTTGCCGATGCCGTCGAGGGTGATCGACGCGGCGCGTCGATCACCGTCGGCTCCCGGGGTAAGTTCCACGTATGTCCTTCCGCCTGAGCTACCGGGCTGATCCGGGTAACCCATGGTTCTCCTGGCAGTACGTGCGGGACAACTCCGAAACGGTGCTCAACGCCCTGCGTGAGCACACCACGCTGACCCTCCGGGCGGTGCTCATCGCCGCGTTGATCGCCGTCCCGCTGGCGGTGGTGGCTTACTGGTTCCGGCCGCTCACCGGGCCGATTCTCGCACTGACCGGGGTGCTCTACACGGTTCCCTCCCTGGCCCTGTTCGCATTCGTCGCACCCTATCTGGGCATCGGCGTCGCGACCGTGCTGAGCGTGGTGGTGCTGTACGCGCTGCTGGTGATCGTGCGTAACACCGTGGCCGGGCTCAACCAGGTGCCGGCGGAGGTCCGCGAGGCGGCCGAGGGCATGGGTTACGGGCGCTGGGGACGACTGTGGCGGATCGAGTTGCCGCTCGCCCTACCCGGCATCCTGACCGGGCTGCGGTTGGCCACGGTGTCCACGGTCGCCCTGGTGACCGTCGGTGTGGTGATCGGGCGGGGTGGGCTCGGGCAGATCATCTTCGCCGGTTTCCGGAACAACCTCTACAAGGCTCAGATCATGACCGGCACGCTGCTCTGCGTCCTGCTGGCGCTGGTGCTCGACCTGCTTCTGGTAGGGGCCGGTCGGCTGCTCACCCCATGGCTTCGCGGGCGCAACGGATGAGCGCCGCGACGGATCCGGTGTCCCAGGCGGTGGTCTGGCTCAACGATCCGCTGAACTGGACGAACCCGGGCGGCATCCTGGACCGGCTCGGCGAGCACGTCAGCATCTCGGCCGCCGCGGTGCTGGTCGGCTGCCTGGTGGCCTGGCCGCTGGGCCTGTGGCTGGGACACACCGGCCGGGGCGGCGGGCTGGTGGTGCTCGTCTCCAACCTGACCCTGGCGGTGCCCACGCTGGCCCTGCTCACCATCCTCCCGTTGACCTTCCTCGGCTTCGGCCGGCCGGCGGTGGTGGTGGCGCTGGCCGTGTTCGCCGTGCCGCCGCTGTTGGCGAACGCGTACACGGGGGTGCGGCAGGTCGATCCGCAGACCCGGGAGGCGGCCCGTGGCATGGGCATGACCGGCGCGCAGGTGTTACGTCGGGTGGAACTGCCGCTCGCGGTGCCCTATCTCGCGGCCGGATTCCGCACCGCCGCCGTCCAGGTGGTCGCCACCGCGGCGCTCGCGACCTTCGTCAACGGGGGTGGCCTGGGCGAGATCATCCGGTTCGGTTTCGGCCTGAGCATCGCGGTCGGTGGTGGCCAGATCCTGGCCGGCGGGCTACTGGTCGCCGGGCTCGCGGTCAGCGTCGAACTGCTCTTCGCGTTTGTCGAACGGCTGGTCACCCCCCGCCCGCTGCGCCGCGCCCGGCGTCGTGCCGGGCGACGCGCGGCGGACGCCGTCGCCGGTTCCTGACCGGGAGAACCGAGGCTCGAAAAGCACGGAACGGAACACCCGGCCGATCGGGTCGCATGGGCACTCGACGCCGTCTGCGGAGCTGCCGGCCGGCGCCCGATGACTCCAATGGGTGACGTTACGGTGACGAACGCCTCCTCGGGTTGTCGGGGGGTGGTATCAGGATGTTGGGTGGTATCGCGGGCGGCCGAAGGGCGGACGCCCGTCGGACACGCGGCCGGCCCACCCGGGCCGCGCCGGGACACGGAAGGCGGGCTCATGCGCGCAGTTAGAAGACTGTCCATCGCGGTCGTGGGTGCTGTCGCGGCGGCGGCGGTCCTGGCGGGTTGCGGCGACGCCGGTTCGTCCGGCACCGATGCGCCCGAGCAGGGTGCCTCCGGCGAGGGTTGTGCGCCGGTGGCCGGTGAGCAGTTGATCGCACTCGAAGACGACAAGTCACTGCAGAACGCCGACAACATCATTCCGGCGGTCAACAGCGAGGTGGCGACCCCGCAGCTGATCGCCGCGCTCGACAAGGTCTCCGCAGCGCTCGACACGCCGAAGCTGGTACAGCTCAACAAGGCGGTCGACGTGGACCGCAAGAGCGCCCAGGCTGCGGCGAAGGAGTTCGCCGACGCCAACTCGCTGACCGACGGTGTGGAGCAGGGACCGGGCGGGCAGATCACGGTCGGGGCGGGCAACTTCACCGAGAGCGAGATCATCGCCGAGCTCTACAAGATCCAGCTGGCCGCCGCGGGCTACCAGGTCAGCGTGCAGCAGATCGGCAACCGGGAGTTGTACGAGCCGGCGCTGGAGAAGGGCGAGATCCAGGTCGTCCCCGAGTACGCGGCCACCCTCGCCGAGTTCCTCAACGGCAAGGTGAACAGCGGTGGCCAACCGGTCTCCTCGCCGGACGTCGAAAAGACCGTCACCGCGCTGCGTGACCTGGGCGAGAAGGTGGGTCTGACCTTCGGCGCGCCGGCAGCGGCTCAGACTCAGAACGCCTTCGCCGTGACCCAGGAGTTCTCCGAGAAGTACGGCGTGCGCACCCTCTCCGAACTGGCCGAGAAGTGCTCGGGTACGGCGACGGTGCTGGGTGGCCCGCCGGAGTGCCAGGAGCGCCCGTTCTGCAAGCCCGGCCTGGAGCAGACCTACGGGTTGACGGTCGGATCGTTCTCCTCGCTCGACGGCGGCGGCCCGCTGACCAAGACGGGCCTGCGCAACGGCACGATCAGCGTCGGCCTGGTCTTCTCGACGGACGCGGCGTACGCGCAGAACTGAGCAGCCGCGCCACCCGCGATGGCGCCTCGGCCGAGTCGGCCGGGGCGCCTTGCCGTCTGCCGGCCTCGACCGCTCGGCGGTGACCCTCGCCGGCTCGCAACGGGGACCTGCCGTCGAGCCGTTCCCACCTGACGCAACTCTCGGTAGGCTGCAGACCCATGCCCGCCCCGCCAACCGTCGATACGCGCAAGCTGCTCACCGTGCTCTTCTGGGGCGGTGTGGCCCTGGCCCCCGTCGCGGTGTTGGTCCTGCTGGTCGCTGACGGCAACGGGCCGCTTCGGTTCGCCGCGGTGCTGGCCATCCTGGCCGTGGTGCTGATCGGGCTCTCCATCACGCTGCGTACCGACGGCGGTGGACCGCACGCCGAGGAACTTCGGGCGGAGGTAGACGAACTGCGGCGAGAGTTGCGCGGTGAGATCGTTGCTGCCGCCCAGCGTGGCAACCAGGCGCTCGACGAGGTCCAGCGGGTGCACGAGGCGTTGGCCGGGGTGCGGCGGCGGATCGACGCGGGTGGCGCCGAGACGGTCACGAACGACGAGCCGTCCGGCGCCGGGCGGGCCCGGGTGCCGACCCCGGAGGCCCCGCCGCCGCAGGCCGAACGACCGGCCGCGCAGGCCGGGGTCTATGGCACCGCTCAGCCCGGTCACGGCCCGGTCGGTGGGTACGGCGGGGAACGTTCCCGGCCCGGCAACGATCGACCCGCCAGCGGCTCAGCCGCTGTCTACGGTTCGCCGGTTCGTCCGGAGCAGGACAGCCGCCCGGACGAGGCGGGGCGGAGGCCGCTCGGGGTGGTCCGGCACACCGAGACGGTGCATGTGACCACCCGGCACACCATCGTGGGCGAGTCCGGCGGCCGGTATGGCGGGTACGCGTCGGAGTGGTCGGGAGCGCAGCCCGGGGAGCACGGACAGGGGCGCGGCAGTGACCGGGACGACCACTCGTGGTCCGACGGCGAGGACCGTCCCCGCCGGGACGGTGGCCGCCGCTGGTCCGGTGCGGAGCGGCACGACGAACGTTCCTGGTCCGGGGCGGCCCAGGAGGAGGAGCGTTCCTGGTCCGGATCGTCCCGCGACGAGGAACGCTCCTGGTCCGGTTCCCCCCGCGACGAGGAACGCTCCTGGTCCCCGGCGCGGGAGCAGGGTCGCTGGTCCACCGCGCACGACGACTGGTCCACCGCCCGCGACGGCGGCTCCGGCTATTCGCACGCGCCCACGGACCGGGACGGCGGCGACTGGGGCCCGCACGATGACCGGGGCTGGAACGCGGGTGACCAGCACTGGGAAACCCCTGCCGACCCGGTGCCGACGGCCCGGGGACACCGGGCGGACGACACCGGGGCGTACTGGGCGCAGCTGCGGGCCGGGGACCGGTGGGCGGCGGTACGCGACGACGACCGGGGCCGCGAGCTGCGCGTCGGCGAACGCCGGGCCGAGCTGCATGCCGATCCGGCCGGCACCGAGTACCGGATGGAGGACCGCTGGGCGAGCGTCCGTCGCGACGAGCCACGCCGGGAGGCGGCGAGCGACGACGCGTGGCGGGACGGCTGGGGTGAGCCGGCGAGCCGTCCGGCGCTTCCCGCCGGTGGGGTGCCGGTGCCGCAGGAGTGGCGACCGCCCCGTCAGCACGGTCACCAGACCGAGCAGGCGAGCGGCCACCAGCCCGAGCCGGCGCGCGGCTACGCGCCGGAGCCGGCGTACGGGTACCAGCCCGAATCGGCGCGCGCACCGCGTGCGGGCGGGGAGCAGTACGGCCGCCGGCACCGCGTGGAGGAGCCCGACCACGGTCCGGCCGCGTACGAGAGCGGCGCTGGCCGCTGGCGCTGACCCCGGGACTCGCCGCCAACCGTCAGTGGCGGCGGGAAGGGGCCGTCACTTGTCGATGTCGCCGACCACGAAGAACATCGAGCCGAGGATGGCGATCAGATCCGGCACCAGACAGCCCGGCAGCAGGGTGGCCAGGGCCTGCACGTTGGCGTACGAGGCGGTACGCAACTTGAGTCGCCACGGCGTCTTCTCGCCCCGCGAGACCAGGTAGTACCCGTTGATGCCGAGTGGGTTCTCCGTCCAGGCGTAGGTGTGTCCCTCCGGCGCCTTGAGCACCTTCGGCAGCCTGGTGTTGATCGGTCCGGTGAGCCGGTCGACCCGGTCCAGGCACTGCTCCGCCAGATCGAGGGAGGTGTAAACCTGATCGAGCAGCACCTCGAAGCGGGCGTGACAGTCGCCGGCCGTCTTCGTCACCACCGGCACGTCGAGCTGGTCGTAGGCCAGATACGGCTCGTCCCGGCGCAGGTCCAGATCGAGCCCGGAGGCCCGGGCGACCGGACCGGACGCACCGAACGCCGCCGCGTCGGCCGCCGACAGCACCCCCACCCCGACGGTACGGGCCAGGAAGATCTCGTTCCGGCGGATCAGCTTGTCCAGGTCCGGCATCCGGCGGCGTACCTCACCGATGGCGGCCCGGGCCCGCCCGGTCCAGCCGGCCGGCACCTCCTCCTTCAGGCCCCCGACCCGGTTGAACATGTAGTGGATCCGCCCGCCGGAGACCTCCTCCATCACCGCCTGGAGCGTCTCCCGTTCCCGGAAGGCGTAGAACATCGGAGTGATCGCCCCGATCTCCAGCGGATACGAACCGAGGAACATCAGGTGGTTGAGTATCCGGTTCAACTCGGCGAGGGCCATCCGCAGCCAGGTGGCCCGTTCGGGCACCTCCATGCCCATCAGCCGTTCCACCGCGAGCACCACGCCCAGCTCGTTGGCGAACGCCGAGAGCCAGTCGTGCCGGTTGGCCAGCACGATGATCTGCCGGTAGTCGCGTACCTCGAACAGCTTCTCGGCCCCACGGTGCATGTAGCCGACGACCGGTTCGGCGGCGAGGACCCGCTCGCCGTCGAGCACGAGCTTGAGCCGCAGCACGCCGTGCGTGGAGGGGTGCTGCGGTCCGATGTTCAGCACCATGTCCGCGCCGAGCTGCTCCCCGCCGGTGCCCGCCACCAGCCCGGCGCCGGTGCCGACGGTCAGCTCGCGCCGCTCGCCCGTGGTCATGCCCGCCATCGTGCCATGAACTCCGAACCCGGACGGCATCCGTCCGCGTCCCGGCCTCGACCGAGAGGGCGGTGCGCACCCTGCCCGGCACTCGTACGAACCGGCCCATGGAGCGTACGGAGATCGCGGGCGGTGGTCGGGTCGCACGGCTGCTTCGTCAACCTGGACCCGGAGCTGTACTCCGGTGCCGAAGCGGCGGTGCGCGCGATCGACGCGACGGTGCCGGCGCAGCTGCGTTATCGTCGATCCGAGCTGGTCGGCGAGGACCGACCAAGGGGCAGCCGGTCGGCCGGCAGGCCGACCGGCTGCCACAACCACCAGTGGCCGCCGAGACCGGCCGGGTCGGTCAGCTCGGCCGCCGCCGACGCCGTGGCCAGTGCCCGCAGGTAGCCGGCCGGGTCACTGGCGGCCAGGCTCAGCGGCGGTCGCCCACCGTCGGCCCCGAAAGCGCGCAACGCCTCCCGTTGCGAGGTCAGCAGGTACGCACACCGGGCGGCCCGTTCACCGGCGGCGGCGACGGAGTCGATGGCGACGTGCGCGGTGACGTCGCAGGTGCCGTCCGGCACCGGTGGCACCTGCCGCCCGGCCCGGTACCCGGTAAGCGTCCCGTCGATCGGCCGCTCCGCACGCAGGTGTCCGTAGTCCACCGCCAACGCCAGCCCCCGGTCGACGCGCCCCACGGCGTCAGCCCACGCCTCGTCTCTGGTCCGCCCGATCTCCGCCCTGTGCACGGCTGAGCTGCGATCCGTGGGAGTGCGGTCCGTGGGGAGCCACCAGGTGGTCAGCCAGTCGAGATCTGCGGGGCTGATCTGTTCGCCTGTCGTCTCGGTGCCGGTGGTGGGGTCGACGAGAAGATAGCGCCAGCGGTCGTCGACCTGGCTGGCCAGGTCGAGGGGGACGTTGTCGAGCCACTCGGTGGCCAGGAGCAGGCCGGTGACGCTGGTGGGTATCTCGTTCGTCCAGACGATCTGATCGGGAAGGTTCCCGGGGCGCGGGGCGAGTTCGACGGCGGTGAACCGTGCCCGCCGCGCCAGCGGAACCGGCGCGGACGGCGACGAATCGACGGACCCGGACGAGACACCACCCCGGCAGGGGTGAGCGGCGGCAGTGGTGGCCAGGGTTTCCGGGGAGCCCGCCCGCGCAGGTATCAAGCCTGACCGCCCGGAGCGGGCGGGCTCCCCGGAAACCCCAACGGCAAGTGCGTCGAGCAGTTCGCCACCCCCAGCACCCACATCCACCACGTCGAAGCGGTCGGGAAAGCCCAGAGCGGTGTCGAGCTGGTGGATCAGGCGGAGCAGCGTCGAGGTGAAGATCGGGGAAGCGTGCACGCTGGTCCGGAAATGGGCTGCGGGCACGGTGCCGGAGACGAAGAAACCCGCGGGTCCGTAGAGCGCTTGCCGCATCGCCTTTCGCCAGCGCATCGACATGGGGCCCTCCTCACACCGGTGAACGATTTCACACATCCTTGTTTCAGATCCGCGTCAGCGACGCATACTTGCCCCGACCGGTACCCGTCTCGAGGACTGGATCGTGACATGAGCGCACCGCTGCGCACCGACTCGGCCGCCAGTCGGCGGCCCGCGACCGTGGCAGCTGCCCAGGTCGCCACCGCTTCCGTGCTCACCGTCGGCGTCATCGGCGCCGGGCGGGTGGGTGCCACCCTGGGCGCCGCGCTGGCCGCTGCGGGGCATCGGGTGGTAGCCGCCAGCGGGGCGTCCGGTGCCTCCCGGGCCCGCCTGGCGCTGCTGCTGCCGACCGTCCCTCGCCGCTCCGCCACCGAGGTCGCTCGGGCAGCCATCGACCTGCTCCTGGTCGCCGTGCCGGACGACGCGTTGGCCGAGGTGGTGGCCGGTCTGGCTGCCGACGGCGCGCTGCGCCCCGGCCAGGTGATCGCGCACACGTCGGGGGCGCACGGCCTGGCGGTGCTGGCGCCGGCCAGCGCGGCTGGCGCCCGTCCGCTGGCGGTGCATCCCGCGATGACCTTCGCCGGTACGCCCGACGACCTTGGCCGGCTGCCCGGCGTCTCGTACGGGGTGACCGCGCCGGCCGACCTGCGCCCGCTGGCGGCCCGGCTGGTGGTCGACCTCGGCGGGGTGCCCGAGTGGATCGCCGAGGCGGACCGACCGCTGTACCATGCGGCGCTGGCACACGGTGCCAATCACCTGGTGACCCTGGTCAACGAGGCGGCCGACCGGCTGCGTGACGCCGGGGTGGGCCAGCCCGAGAAGGTGCTCGCCCCGTTGCTGCGCGCCGCGCTGGAGAACGCGTTGCGCCTCGGTGACGACGCGTTGACCGGCCCGGTCTCCCGTGGCGACGCCGGCACGGTGCGGCGGCACCTGGCGCGGCTCGCCGCCACCGCGCCAGAGTCGGTCGAGCCCTACCTCGTGCTGGCGCGGCGTACCGCGGATCGGGCCGTCGCGGCCGGCCGGCTGCGTCCGGGTGACGCGGCGTCACTGATCGGCGTCCTGGACGACTACCGGAGCGGGGTGGCGGCGTGACCATCGGCGGGGGACAGGTGTCGAGCGAGGTGGATCACGTGACGGAGCTGGTGCACACCCGTGCCGAACTGGCCAGGGCACGAGCCGCCCGCACCGGGACGGTGGGGGTGGTCATGACCATGGGCGCGCTGCACGAGGGGCACGAGACGCTCCTGCGGGAGGCCCGGGCACGCGCCGACCACGTCATCGTGACGATCTTCGTGAATCCGCTGCAGTTCGGGCCGAACGAGGATTTCGACCGCTATCCGCGTACTCTCGAATCTGATCTTGAAGTCTGCCGGCGAGCCGGTGCCGACCTGGTCTTCGCTCCCTCGCTGGGGGAGATGTACCCCGGCGGCGAGCCGGCGGTCCGGGTCAATCCGGGGCCACTCGGTGAGGATCTGGAGGGGGCGAGCCGACCCGGCTTCTTCCACGGTGTGCTCACCGTGGTGCTGAAGCTGCTCCAACTCACCCGCGCGGACCTGACCTTCTTCGGTGAGAAGGACTACCAGCAGTTGACCCTGGTCCGGCGGATGTGCCGGGACCTGGACGTGCCGGTCGAGGTGATCGGGGTGCCCACGGTCCGGGAGCCGGACGGCCTCGCCCTGTCCAGCCGCAACCGCTACCTCTCGCCGGCCGAGCGCTCGCTGGCGCTGAGCCTGTCCCGGGCGTTGCGGGCCGGCGCGGAGGCCGCCGCGGCCGGTCGTGACGCCGCGGCGGTGCTGACTGCCGCGCACGTCGCCCTCGGCGCCGGCGGCTCCGGAGCACGGCTCGACTACCTGGTGCTCACCGATCCGGATCTGGAGCCCGGGCCGGTGCGCGGCCCGGCCCGACTGCTCGTGGCGGCCTGGGTGGGCACCACCCGACTGATCGACAACGCTCCGATCCGACTCGACCCGGCTTCCTGACCGCACGTACCCGCGAAAGGCGTCCCGATGTTCCGCACGATGCTCAAGTCCAAGATCCACAGGGCCACGGTGACCCAGGCGGACCTGCACTACGTTGGCTCGGTGACCGTCGACGAGGATCTGCTCGACGCGGCCGACCTGCTTCCCGGTGAGCAGGTGGCGATCGTCGACATCACCAACGGTGCCCGGCTGGAGACGTACGTCATCCCGGGCCGGCGGGGCAGCGGCGTGATCGGAATCAACGGTGCGGCAGCCCGCCTGGTGCAGCCGGGTGATCTGGTCATCCTCATCTCGTACGGGCAGATGGACGATGCCGAGGCTCGTGCGTACCGCCCCCGGGTGGTGCACGTGGACGCGGACAACAGGGTCGTCGACCTCGGTGCCGACCCGTCGACCGCCGCGCCCGGCACCGCCGGCGCCCCGGTGCCGAACCCGCTGTCGGTGTAGCGGTTCCGCTCGGCGGCCGGGTTGCGTCGGCACCCGCCCGGACGGCCGCTCGGACCGGCGGCGACGATCGTGCCGCGATTCTGGTCTGTCACCGGAAGTACTTCTCTGGTTACCCTGAAGGTGCCGTCGGGGGACGGCCGCTGACTGGGGGAGGCGGCGCCATGCAGCATGCGACGAGGACCCTGGTCGCAGCCATCATCGCGGCGGCGCTGCTGGCCGGCTGCGGGTCGACCGGTGGGCTGGACGGCAACCTGGTGGACGACTGGGCCGCGCTGCCGCCGCCCGGGCCGTTCACCCCGGTCGCCGGGGTCTGTCACGAGGCCGATTTCGCCGAGGTGGTGCCGCTGGGTGCGTACGCGCCGGTGGACTGCGCCGCGCCGCACCGGGTCGAGACGGTGCACGTCGGCGCCTTTCCCGCCCGGGACGAACCGCCGGCCACCGGCTCGGCGGAACTGCGTACCGCCTTCGTCGAGTGTGACAACCGGGCCAACGGCTACGTCGGTGACAACTGGCGGGCCGGGCGGCTCCGGTTGGCGGTCGCGGTGCCGTCCGGGCCGGGCTGGACGGCCGGCTCGCGCTGGTACCGCTGCGACCTGATGGAGGTCGACACGGTGGAGGCGGGCGCCGAGGTCGTGCTGCGGACCGGCTCGCTGCGCGACGTGCTGCGGACGACGTCGCCGCTGCGACTGGGGTGTCAGCAGACGCGCACCGGCGGTGGCGGTGTGGTGCAGACCCTGGTCTCGGTGCCGTGCACCGAGCGCCACGACGCCGAGTTCGCCGGGGTCTGGCCCGCCCCGAACCGCCCGTACCCGACCCGCAGCGCGCAGTGGGCGCCCTTCTACGCGGGCTGCCGCTCGGTCCTCGCCCGCTTCGCCGGTCTGCCGGCCGACGACGACCTGGTCTTCCGTACCGACGTGGTGGTGCGTCCGCCCAGCGCCGGTCGGTGGCGGGTGGGCGACCGGGGGATCCGCTGTTATCTGTGGCTCAGCGACCGCCGGGTGACCGGGACGCTCAAGGGGGTCGGCCCGGCTGAGCTTCCGGTCCGGACGGAGTAGCCGGAACCACTCGTCCCGCCCCCGCCGCCCGAGATGAATGGCATTCGGGTTGACTGGGGGTATGGACCTACCGACCGTCGGCCTGCCGACGCTGCCGAGCCGGCTGGCCGCCCCGGCGCCCGGCTGGGTGGAGACCACCGACGTGATCGTGGTCGGCTCCGGGGTGGCCGGGCTGACCGCCGCGCTGCATCTGCGTGAGGCCGGCCTACACGTCACCGTGGTCACCAAGGTCGATATCGACGAGGGATCGACCAGGTGGGCGCAGGGCGGCATCGCCGCGGTGCTCGACCCGGCCGACACCCCGGCCATGCACGCCTCGGACACCGAGATCGCCGGCGTCGGTCTGTGTGACCCGGCTGCGGTCCGCGTGCTGGTGGAGGAGGGGCCGACCCGGCTGCGGGAACTGATGCGCCTGGGTGCCGAGTTCGACCGCAACGCCGACGGGTCGTTGATGCTCACCCGCGAGGGCGGGCACCGGGCCGACCGCATCGTGCATGCGGGAGGCGACGCGACAGGTGCCGAGGTGCAGCGGGCGCTGCACGAGGCGGTGCGCCGCGACCCGTGGATCAGGCTTGTCGAGCACGCGCTGGTGCTGGATCTGCTCCGGGCCGCCGGCGACGGTCCGGGTGGGCTCGGTGCGGCGTGCGGGATCACCCTGCACGTGCTCGGCGAGGGCAGTGAGGACGGTGTCGGCGCCCTGCTGGCCCGCGCGGTCGTGCTGGCCACCGGAGGCATGGGGCAGATCTTCGCGGCCACCACGAACCCGGCGGTCTCCACCGGCGACGGGGTCGCCCTGGCCATGCGGGCCGGTGCGGCGGTCACCGACGTGGAGTTCGTGCAGTTCCACCCGACCGCGCTGATCGTGCCGGAGCACTCCCGGGTGCCCGCTGCCGGGCACGCCCAGCAGCCGCTGGTCTCCGAGGCGTTGCGGGGCGAGGGCGCGTACCTGGTGGACGCCGACGGCAAGCGCTTCATGCTCGGCCAGCACGAACTGGCCGAACTGGCACCCCGGGACGTGGTGGCCAAGGGTATCCACCGGGTGCTGCTGGCCACCGGTGCCGATCACGTCCACCTCGACGCCCGCCATCTCGGCGGTGACTTCCTGGCCCGCCGGTTTCCCACGATCGTCGCGTCGTGCCTGGCCACCGGGGTCGACCCGGGAACCGGCCTGATCCCGGTGGCGCCGGCCGCGCACTACGCCTCCGGCGGGGTCCGTACCGACCTGCGCGGCCGGACCTCGATCCCCGGCCTGTACGCCTGCGGCGAGGTCGCCTGCACCGGCGTGCACGGCGCGAACCGGCTGGCCAGCAACTCGCTGCTGGAAGGGCTGGTCTTCTCCCGGCGGATCGCCGACGACATCGCGTCCGGACTGCCCGAGCAGGCCCGGCCGGCGGACAGCGGGGCGTGGCGGGGCGAGGGCGGCTGGGTGCTGCCGGCCGCGACGACGCCGGTGTTGCAGCGGGCGATGACCAGGGGTGCCGGAGTGCTCCGCTCGGCCGCGACGCTCACCGCGACCGCCGCCGAACTGGTCGAGTTGAGCGTCGCTCGCGGCACCCCGCGTACCGCCGACTGGGAGGCGACGAACCTGCTCACGGTGGCCGCCACCCTTGTCGCCGCGGGGTACGCCCGCCGGGAGACCCGAGGTTGCCACTGGCGGGAGGACTTCCCGGTGGTCGACGAGCGGTGGCACGGCCACCTGGTCGGTGCCCTCGACGGAGCCGGACGGCTGACCACCCGGTGGGAGGAGACGCGATGACCAGCGAGACGGAGCGGATGCTGCGTGCGGCCGGGTTGGACCCGGACCAGGTGCGCCGGATCATCGAGAACGCGCTCGTCGAGGACCTCGGCCCGGACGGGATCGACGTGACAAGCGTCGCCACCATCCCGGCGACCCAGACCGACACCGCCGACGTGGTGGCCCGCGCCGATGGAGTGGTGGCCGGGCTGGCCGTCGCCGCCGCCGTGTTCGAGCTGGCCGCCGAGGCGACCGGCGTCGGGCGTACCGTCGAGGTGTCGCTGGTGACCCGCGACGGCGAGCGGGTGGCCCGGGGGGACGTGCTGGCCACGGTGACCGGCCCCACCCGGGTGCTGCTCACCGCCGAGCGGACCGCCCTCAACCTGCTCAGCCGGATGTCCGGGGTGGCCACCCACACCCGGGCCTGGGCGGACGCGCTGGCCGGCAGCAAGGCGATGGTCCTGGACACCCGCAAGACCACCCCCGGACTGCGGGCCCTGGAGAAGTACGCGGTCCGGGCCGGCGGCGGCACGAACAAGCGGATGGGCCTGCACGACGTCGCCATGGTCAAGGACAACCACAAGTTCGCGGCGGGCGGCGTCGCCGCCGCGTACCGGCGGGTCCGGGAGGCGTTCCCGGACGTGCCGGTGCAGGTGGAGGTGGACACCCTCGCCGAGGCGATGGAGGCGGTCGAGGCCGGTGTCGACTTTCTTCTGCTGGACAACATGTCCCCGGTGGTGCTCGCCGAGGTGGTCGCCGCCGTCGGCGACCGGGCCGAGCTGGAGGCGACCGGCGGGCTGACCCTCGCCGACGCGGCGGCGGTGGGCGCCACCGGCGTCGACTACCTCTCGGTCGGCGCGCTCACCCACTCCTCACCGATCCTGGACATCGCCCTGGACCTGCGCACGGAGTGAATCCGTCTAGGCTGCGTGCGTGCTGCTCTGCATCGACATCGGGAACACCAACACCGTGCTGGCGACCTTTGACGGCGACAAGCTGGTGCACTCCTGGCGGATCAAGACCGACGCCCGCTCGACCGCCGACGAGCTGGGACTGATGTTCCGGGGGCTGCTCGCCGGTGACGCCGTCGAGATCACCGGCGTGGCGGCCTGCTCGACGGTCCCGGCGGCCCTGCGCTCGCTGCGGACCATGCTGACCCGCTACTACGGTGAGCTGCCGAGCGTCATCGTCGAGCCCGGCGTACGTACCGGGGTGCAGCTCGCCATCGACAATCCGAAGGAGGTCGGCGCGGACCGGGTGGTGAACACGCTGGCCGCGTACACCCTCTACGGCGGGCCGTCCATCGTCGTCGACTTCGGCACCACCACCAACTTCGACGTGATCAGCGGCCGAGGCGAGTTCCTCGGCGGTGCGTTCGCCCCGGGCATCGAGATCTCCTTCGACGCGCTCGCCGCCCGCGCCGCCCAGCTACGCAAGGTCGAGGCGACCCGGCCCCGCTCGGTGATCGGCAAAAACACCGTCGAGTGCCTACAGGCGGGCCTCTACTTCGGCTTCGCCGGTCAGGTGGACCGGATCGTGGAGCGGATGGCCGCCGAGCTGGGCGAGCTGAAGGCGGTGATCGCGACCGGCGGGCTGGCCTCGCTGGTGCTCAACGAATGCCGGACGATCACGCATCACGAACCGATGATCACGCTGATCGGATTGCGCATGGTGTACGAGCGGAACGTCTGACGCTTGGTGTGGTTCGGTGGGGGTTCCGGGCAGCCCGACCGGCTCCGGGCGGTCAGGCTTGATCCCTGCGC
>NZ_JBXUOW010000076.1:0-21796 GCF_057196645.1 Micromonospora sp. ATLC16 | reverse complement strand
CTGGATCAACACCGCCAGCGCCCGCCGCGCTCACACCACGCCCACAGCCGCCCTCAACCTCCACGGCATCCCATGATCAAGCGGACATTCCCGGACTACTCCGGGGCCCTGGGCTGTATGGGGCCGAGAGGGTTGCGCCCATACACGGACCATGAGGCTGCTCACCGCCTCGGTACGGAGCCGCTGTCGGACTATGACGTGACCGCCTGTTGGCACATCGATATAGGGTCGCTGCTGCCGGTTCCGAGCGGTGACATTCAGATCAACGATCTTGTTCGTTTTCGCGAAGAATATGATGACGAGCGTCAGCGATTGATGTTCGCGATCGATGAGATGCTTCACCGGCTGAAGCAGGCTGACCGCCATCCGCAGGACGCCTTCAGTCTGGTCGAAAAAGAACTCAGCGAAGCGTTGACTGATGTGCGTGCTGCCGCCCAAGGTCGGAAGTTGAACCTTGTTGCTCGGCCGCTTGCAGTGACGGTCGCCATCGGGGCTGCCAGCATTGGGGCGATCACCGAGCCGGCACTCGCTGTTCCTATGGGAGTCCTCTCCTCGCTCGTGGTGAATATGGCGACGGGTCGAATCCGGCGCGCCGGTAACGACTCAAGAAATCTGGCAGACTTCACGTACTTGCACCGCGTGGAAAAAGCAATAGAAGGTGCTGTTTGAGCGATAGTCGCGGCTGAGTACCGCTAATAGCTGGCGAGAGTGATTAGGACGCTCTGCCGCATTCCGGCGACGACCTATGCACGGGATGGGTGAGTTGCGAACCTCTCAAGGGCTTACGGGCGGGATTGAAGCCAGGCGAGGGGCTGTCCGGTGAGGGCGGCGTCGGCGAGGCGGCGTGCGGAGGCGGACTTGAGGGCAGCGCGGGAGCTGTCGATCCAGCGCTGAACGTTGTCGATGCCCTGATGCCGGTACTCGATGGCTTGGACGAGGCATTCGAGTTTGTCGGCGTCGCGGGCGACGATGGATTCGAGGGTTTCGCCTGCTTCGTACTCGGCGACGGCAGCGTTGATGACGTCGGCGACTGCGGGTGGGCAGGCGGCGACCTGGTCGGCGGTGACGGTGGTGTTGGGCAAGGCGGTGAGGTAACGCTTGGCGATGTGCGGGATGTCGGTGATCCGGGTTTCCTGGGTGTCGTGCAGGGTGCAGAGCATGGAGACCCGAGCCGGATCGGCGCCCTCCATCGAGGCGAGGATCATGCCGATGATCGCAGTGCGGAACGAGTGCTCGGCGATCGACTCAGGGTGCTTGACCCCGGCGAACCACCAGCCGGTGCGGGCGGCGCGTTTGAGCACACCTGCTTCGAAAATGAAGCTCATCGCCCCGGCGGCCTCGTGGTCGTCGCTCATGTGCCCGTCCTTGTGCCCGTGATTCCGTCCGCTCGCAGGCTGTAGACGATAGACGTTAGTTCCTGCCTGGACTGTGCAGAGATGCCGTGGTGATCGAGTAGGGCGGTGCTGCGGTCGACCAACGCTCGGCTGGTGGCAGGGTCGTCGTGGGAGAGTCCTCGCCGGGCGGCGAGCAGAGCCCACGTGTTGTGAATGTTGAGGTCCACGAACGGGTGTCCGGCTCTGAGGCGCGTCACCAGGTGGCGGAGGAGGCGTGACCCGCGCCAGTCGGTGCGAGCGGCGGGCATGAAGGAGTCGTTTCGCTGGCGGTAGGGAAGTTCGCCGACCCAGTAGGCCGAGTAGTTCAGCGCCGCGTGCTGGCAGGCATCGTCCGGGTGAGCGCGTGCGATGAAGTCGCGGAGTGGTTCTGGGTTGCCTTGGTTGGCCAGCGAGGTGACCACTGATCGGGCGTCAGCCCACGTCGGTGACCAGGTGTGGAGGCTGGTCATCCGGCGTGCCGTCCGGTAGTTGTGCTGCGCGAGCCAGGAGGCGGACTCCTTCGTGGGATCGGTGCCGGCGAGGAAGCAGGCTTGCCGGTGTAGCAGGTCGTGCCGACCAGCGGCAGCACGTTCGGCCAGCACGTGAAGTTGCTGGAAGAAGGCGTGACGCTGATCGGCGGGGAGGATCGGTCCGTCGGCGACCGGACCTCGGCGCGGGTGAGGTGATGGGAGGTCTCTCACGAAGCTCGGTCGTCGGCCGGTGACCGCCCAGACGATCAGATCACTCAGCCGGTGGGTGAGCACCGACCAGCCAAGCGCTTGTTGACTCAGCTCGGCTCGCTCCATCTGCTGGTCAAGGATGCTGGCGACGATGAAGTCTGCCTCGGCGGCGTCGTCGACGGCGGCAAGCAATCGGACACTGGCTCCGAGCCTGCCAAGCTTCTGACGGATTGTGAGCGCCTGCCCGAAAGGCACGGCCGTGAAGGACCGTCGCCCGGATTCCCAGCTCTGCACCGTTGCGCGGTCGACCCCCAACTCGGCGGCAACTTGTTCCTGCGTCAACGGGATGGACTCGCGGATCAGCTTCAGCAAGTACCCGGTCACGTAGCCGTGCGGCCTGGACGATCGACCGTGAACCGACACCTATACCCCCACGTTGACCAGTGGTCGATGTTTGTCCCGCCGACTGCCTCTCTCGTGCGGAGCGTGGCCTGCGCAAGCGTACTGCTGGTGAGTCCTGCGACTGCCGTCGTGATCGTAGCGTTGTGGTTACTGAGAGTGCCATATCCGGGCCGTGATTCGAGTTCGGCCATGTCCGCACTGCTGGAAAGGACACGACATGTCTGGGGCACGCGAAAAGTCGGCGGTGAGCCGGAGTGAGCGGGTTGAGGCAGCTGAGCGGGAGGCGGCCAGGCGGCGGCTGCTGGAGCAGGCTGAGGCGGAGCGCGTACCGGTGGAGGAGACCACGCGGGCGGTGCCGGACCGGCGGTGGCGGCGTGAGCAGCGGTGAGCTGCCGATCGGTCGGCGGGTGGCGCGCTGGCGGGTCCGGCGTGGGATGACCCAGCAGATGCTCGCCGACCGGTTGGGTAAGTCGAAAAGCTGGGTGGACAAGGTGGAACGGGGTGCCCGGCGACTGGACCGGTACCCGACGATCCAGCAGATCGGCGAGGTGTTGCGGGTCGATCCGATGGTGCTGCTCGGTCAGCGTCGCCCGCCGCAGCAGCAGGATGCCGGTACGCCGGACGGGGTGGACGGGATCCGGGCGGCGCTGGCCCGCTACGACCGGGCGCTCGGCAATCCGGTGTCGCCAGTCGAGGTGCGACGGCAGGTCGAGCATGCCTGGTTGGGTTTCCAGCACGCGCACTACGCGCAGTTGGTACGGACATTGCCGGGGTTGCTGGACGCCGCGCATGCGTCGCCGGTGCGAGACCTGCTGGTGTCGGCGTACCGGATCACCGCATCGGTGCTGGTGAAGCTCGGCGAGGCCGATCTCGGCTGGCTAGCTGCGGATCGGGCGATGGGTGCGGCGGGCGGTGATGCGCTGCTGTCCGCGACAGCGGCGGTGTCGGTGGGGCAGGCGTTGCGGGCGCTGAGCCGGCACCGGCTGGCGCTGGCAGCGACGGATGCCGCCGTGAGCCGCCTCGGGCCACAGGATGCAGCCGTGCAAGGAACGTTGCTGCTTGAGGGCGCGCTGGCTGCCGCCGGGTGTGGCGAAGCCCGGCGTGCCGCCGAGTTGACTGGACGGGCGACCGGGCTCGCCGCCAGGGCTCGTGAAGACCCGCAGCGGACCGGGTTCGGGCCGGCGGCCGTCGAGTTGACGCGGGTGGTGGCGGCGATCGAACTGGGGGACGCGGGAGCGGCGGTGCACGGCCACCTGTTGGTCATGCGGCGGGACGGGTGGCGGCGGTTGCCGGCCGAGCATCGGGGCGCGTACCTGGTGGACGTGGCAAGGGCGTACCTTCAGATCGGTGACCTGCGGGGTGCGGCCCGCGCCCTGGTCGACGCCGACGCCATCGCGCCGGCCGAGATCCGCTGCCGGCCGATGGCGCGTACCGTCATCGCCGGTCTCGCCCACCGTCACCCGGCACCGGCCGGCGTCGCCCGCCTGGCCGCCCTCGTCGGCCTCACCCGCTGACCGGCCACGGGACCGCGTGGCGTGACCGTGGCAGTGTGGGTAGTGCCGGGCCAGCGTGTCGAGTGCCTACTTCGGTGTTCCGGTGGGGGAGTCCCGGGCTAGCTCCACGAACCACTTGACGGCCTCCGGGCGACCCATCACGGTGCTGGCGAAAGTCGGCTCAGGTTGGGCGAGCGTCTCCATGGGCACCGGCAGATGCCGTTTCCCATTCACGTCTGTGGACATTAGACCGACGATCTCACCTAGGCACAAGCCCGCGAGGCCGTCCCAGACCTTCTGGCGAGGGCGGTAAAAGAGGTCGAAGCGCGGCGCACCCGCCGCGAGATCAGTGAGGTCCAGGGCGGTACGCAGCATGTCCAGCGTCTGTGACGTGGTCCGCGTTTTCAGGGCGTAACCTGCCTCGGTCATGCCGATCTCGTGCGGCGGGGCTTCCGATCGGGCGCTGCGGGTCAGGGATGCGACACGAACCGGCTCGCGGTTGTACGCCGCCGGTCTGCCGTTGACGGTGATCGTCCGGTCGGCCCGGCTGGCCAGCACCATGATCGGAGTCCCGCCGTCTCCCAACTCGGGCGCGACGATGAGCGCGGCAACCGGCTCCCGTCGCTCCAACAGGCAGACCACGGAACAGAACTCGACGCTGCGCGGATTGACGAACTCGGCCGTGCCGTCGATCGGGTCGATCACCCAAATCCGTTCGGGCTCCTCGTCGTGACCGGGCCGCCACGCGCCACTGCCCGACTCCTCGGCCAGCACGCGAGCATCAGGGTCCACCGCCCGGATCTTGCTGATCACCATGTCTTCGACCGCGAGGTCGGCCTCGGTGAGCAGGGTGTGGTCGGCCTTCTCCCGCACATCCAACTCCGCCACCCGGGCTCGGTACGACGCGAGGACGCCCGACAACTCCGTTGTCAGGTCGGCCCACAAAGGGTCAAGGTTCATCGACGCGACACTCCTCGCGGCCGGCTCGGCACCGCCCTCGATCGACAGGCCCATCATTCCACCTCGCTGCCCCGGCAGCCGAGCGGCGGACGTCCGTGCTCTGAACGGCGTGGGCTGCCCAGCGCTGTCGACCAAGAGGATTGCGTCACCGGAGCGGCCCGGCCAGGACGCAAAGCTCTTGATCGACTCGTGTGGTCGGGTGGGGCGGGCAGGCAGGCGGGGCGGGAACGGCGCAGGGCGGACGGCAAACGATTGCAGGGGGTCGGGACGTACTGGCAAGATGGCTGTCGATGCGTCGCGTGGGAGTGGCAGCGATGATGACCTGAGCCGAGGGCAACGGCCGGGGCATCGGATGTTCTTGATCGACTTGCAGCTGGGTGCGACGGCAGGCGGGTGGTCCGCTGCCGCCCAGCCGTTCGGGCTGACCCCTGCCAGCTGCGCCGAAACGCCGCCACCTGCATCGCAGCAGCGGTAGAGAGGAAGCCCGATGAGGCTTGCCCATCCTGACAACATCCCACCGTCCCGCCGCCGGGGAGCCGTCGCGGTCGCCGTCCTCGCGGCGGCGACTTCGCTGGTCACCGTGGCGGGAATCCTGACCGCACCACCCTCGCTGGCCGCGACACCCGACATCACCGTCAACACCTCGTCGAGCTATCAGACGATCGACGGGTTCGGGGCCGCGACGCCGATCTTCGGTGGCTCCGGTGACCCGTGGACGACGAGCGAGACCCAGACCCTCGTCGGTACCGGGCCGGGACAGCTCGGTCTGTCGATCGTCCGGACCGTGGTGTCCCCGGTGTCGAGCGAATGGGGTCTGTACGCGGCCAGCCTGCAAACGGCGAAGTCCTACGGGTCCGATGTCAAGATTCTCGCCTCACCGTGGACCGCGCCCGCCCACTTCAAGACGAACAACAGCAGGGTCAACGGCGGCAAGCTGAGGACCGACTACTACGACGACTATGCCGAGCATCTGAACAGCTACGTGCAGTTCATGAAGGGTCGGGGCGTCACCGTCGACGTGACCTCGGTCCAGAACGAGCCGGACTGGCACCCCGACTACGACTCGATGGACTGGACCGGTACCGAGATGCGGAACTTCGTCCGCGACCACGGTGCCAGGGTCAGGGACACCAGCCTCATGGTCGGCGAGTCCCTGCGGTTCGCGCGCCAGTACTCCGACCCGACGTTGCAGGACGCCACCGCGCGCAACAACATCGGTTACGTCGGTGGCCACCTGTACGACGCCGAGAACAGCGGGAACCTGTCGCCCTACCCGCTGGCCGCGCAACACGGCAAGAACCAGTGGATGACCGAGTGGAATCTGCACGCGGCCGACGGGAACGGTTCGAACATCTGGGGCGACCCCGGCAACACGGCTGTGTGGAACGAGACCCTCGACGACATCATGCGTACCGTGCACAGGTCGATGGAGGCGAACTGGAGCGCCTACATCTGGTGGTACGGCCGCCGCTTCTACTCCTTCATCGGCGACGGCGACGCACAGTACGGCACCACCAAAGGCGCGGTCCTCAAACGCGGCCAGGCGTTCGCCCAGTACGCCAAGTACGTCCGTCCCGGTGACCGCCGGGTGGGTGTGTCGAAGAGTTCGCGTGCTTCCGGGCTGGAGGTCACCGCCTACCGTGGCCGGGGCAAGGTCGTGCTGGTGCTGCTCAACCGGTCGAACAACGCGGTCAACGACGCGGTCGTCCAGGTGCCGCAGAACATCTCGGCGGCCGAGTACACCGTCACCTCGCGGACCTCGGGCGCCCAGTCGGAGGCGGTGAACGTCACCGGAGGCCAGGCGACGGTGAATGTCCCCGCCCGGAGCATCTCCACGATCGTCCTGACCGAAGGATCTGCCTCACCAACGCCGACGGTCAGCCCGACGCCCACGCCGACGATCAGCCCGACCCCGACCCCGACCCCGACCCCGACCCCGACCCCGACGCCCACCCCGACCCCGACGACCGAACCGCCTACAGGGGCGTGTCGGGTGACCAACGCGGTCAACGCCTGGAACAACGGCCTGGTGGACAACATCACCATCACCAACACCGGCACGGGCGCCGTCAACGGCTGGTCGCTGCGATTCACCCTGGCTCCCGGGCAGACGATCACCTCCGGTTGGGGTGCCACGTACTCACCAGCCAGCGGTCAGGTGACCGCGACGAACCTCAGCTACAACCCTTCCATACCGCCAGGAGCCTCCCTCACCATCGGCTTCCAGGCCACGCACAGCGGCAACGACGCCCCACCCACCGGCTTCACCCTTAACGGCACCGCCTGACCGCTGGTCGCCACGGATGTCCAACCCCGTCAGCGGCGCGTTGCGAAGACCACGCCGGTCAGGCAGAGCGCGCCGCCCAGCAGGGCCAGCGGTGCCGGCACCTCGCCCAGCAGCGTCCAGGACAGCAGGACGGTGACCGGCGGGACCAGGTAGGTGGCGGCGCTGGTGCGCCCGGCCGTCCAGTGGGACAGCACGTAACCCCAGGTGAGGAAGCCGATCGCGGTCGGAAACACCCCCAGGAACAGCACGCCCGTGGTGGCCGCCAGCGGTGCCGCGGCGAGTTCGGTCAGCAGGGTGGGGGCGAACGGCGACAGGGCCGCCGTCCCGGCCAGCGCGCCGAGCCAGGTCATCGTCGGCGCGGCCATCCGTGCCAGCAGACGCTTCTGCAGCAGTACGCCGAAGGCGTACAGCAGGGCGGAGAGCACCGCCAGCGCGACGCCGGCCTTGTCGACGTGCCCGGTGAAGCCACTTGCCGCGATCAGGGCCACGCCCACGAAGGCGACCGCCACCCCGACACCGAGCCGGCTGGTGAGCCGTTCGCCCAGGACGAGGACCGCGGCCACCGCGACCAGGATGGGCGCGACCGCCACGAGCAGGGCCGCCGTCCCGGCGTCGACCAGCCGCTCGGCGGCGTTGAGCGCCACGTTGTACCCGCCGAACCAGGCCACGCCCCAGAGCGCGACGAGTCCCAGCGTTCCACCACGGGGCAGGGTGTCCCGAGTCGTGCCGTGCGGTGCTCGGGCGCGCCGCAGGCGGGCGGTGACCGCGACGAACACGCTCAGCGCGACCGACGCCGCCACCATGCGGCCCAGCGCCATGGCGCCGGGGGAGTAGTCGTGCCCGGCGAAGCGGATGGCCACGAACGCCGAGGCCCACAGCAGCACCGTGGTCCCGGCGGCGGCGACGATCGGCCAGGACCGGGGCCGTTCCGCGCGACGGGCGTACCCGGTGCGGGTCTGCTCGGTGACGGCCCCGGTCGGGGCGGCGGGTTCGGTCATCGGCGGGCTGCTCATGAGGAGATTCTCGGCCGCCCGGATATTCAGCACCAGTGACTTTACCTTCACAACACTTTAGCCGCGCTTTATCGTTAGGCGGTGCTCGACGTTCACCGCCTCCGGGTCTTCCGTTCCGTCGTGGCGTCCGGGTCCGTCCAGGCCGCCGCCACCAACCTCGGCTACACCCCCTCCGCCGTCAGTCAGCACCTCACCGCACTGCAACGCGAGACCGGCCTCACCCTGCTCGCCCGAGCCGGACGAGGGCTGCGGCCCACCGCCGCCGGGCACGCCCTCGCCGCCGAAGCCGATCGGGTGCTCGCCCGGGTCGGTGCGGCCGAATCGCTCATCGCGGACCTGCGCTCCGGCCGGACCGGCACCCTGTCCATCGCCTATTTCGCGTCGGTCGGCGCGGCGTGGATGCCACACGTGGTGCGGTCCATCCTCACCGAACTTCCCGGCGTGCGGCTCGACCTGCAACTACGCGAACACATCCCGGACAGCCGGGAGGAGCGCGCCGACGTGCAGGTGGTCGTGGCGGGAACCGGCTTCGACCCTGGTTCGGGCTTCACCGCCCACCACCTCCTCGACGACCCGTACGTCGCCGTGGTGCCGGCCGGGCACCGCCTCGCCGACCGGCCGGAGACGGACCTGGTCGACCTCGCCGACGAGAGCTGGGTCGACAACGACTTCGCCCGGGGCTGGTGCCGCGCCAACCTCCTGGAAGCCTGCACGGCCGCCGGGTTCCGTCCGGCCTTCCGGGTCGAGGCGCACGACTACCGGACGGCACTGGCCTTCGTCGCCGCCGGCATCGGCCTGACGGTGCTGCCCGCGCTCGGCGCGTCCCACCTGCCCGACGGCGTGACCTGCGTCCGGCTGCTCCGCCCGACCCCGACCCGGTCCATCCACGTGGTGGTGCACGACGCCGTCGAGCACACCCCGGCGGCCCGGATGGCCGTCGCCGCGCTACGCGACGCCGCCCAATGTGCCCCCACCGCGCCCGGCGATCATGCACGGGTGGCACCTGACAGAGCGGGGCACTGCTGACATTATGGGCGCCAGGACTGCATGATCGGCGGGATGCGGGCCGGTACTGGCGACGGCGGGGCGGTTGGGAATGAACCGAGGGGAGTTCGCTTACGTCAGGTGGGTACCTCCCCCGACCTTGGAGTGCCATGTCAACGAGTTCTACGGGGCCGCCCCCGCCCGCGCATATGACTCCTGCCCCGCCTGACGTTGCGCTGCGTGATATCAAGATCCTGATTCTTGAGGCGCTGGAGTCGGAGTGGTACCGAGCGAATCGGGCAGGAAACGAATCGGGGGACTACCGCCGCCGCGACCTCATCCAGGCGCTCGGCGAGCGGGTGCGGAAGTGGGAGCCGGCGGCGCCCAGCGGCGGGCCGGCGCGTGGCGGCGAGGCGAGGAAGGGTTTCGAGGCCCGGCCGTCTGCCGTGGAGCGGGCGGATCGGCTCATTCAGATGCTCGCCGACATCCCCGAACTCGACGACGTCCTCAAGTCGACCGGGTTGGTGCAGAAGGTCATGGAGGACGCCCGGGCCGCGCAGGAGCGGCGGAGTCAGTCCCAGCCGTCCAGCCGCTGGCGGAACCCCTTCTCGGCGGCGGCCCTGCTGCGGTCGGGAGGGCCCGGGAACTTCCCCCGGAGCCGAACATCCGCCTCTCCCGGTGGACCGGGACAGCAAGGCCCCCGAAAGATCGTCAAACGTAGGTGAGGCCGACTCCCGGCCGCGCCCTAGCGGTGCAACTGCCGTTTCCAGTCGGCCGGCACCCGGTCGACCGGAGCCGGTGCGCCCTGCTCGACGGGACGGTGCAGCGGTGCCGCAAGCGACGGGCCCTGTTCGTACAGCACCTGCTCGTCGTAGTCCCAGAACCACTCCTCGCCCGGTTCAAAACTGCGGACGAAGCGGTGCCCGGTCGCGGCGTGGTGGGCGCTGGCGTGCTGACCGGGCGAGGAGTCACAACATCCGACGTGACCGCACGTGCCGCACCGCCGGAGGTGGAACCACCAGCCCGGCGGGTCGGCCGTCATACAGTCGGCGCAGCCCGGGCCGCTGGGCGGCACCTCGGGGTCGATGCCCTCCATAGTGGGTCCTCTCCGTGAAGCGGTCTGCCACCGTGCGGCGGGCGCCGAGCGCCAGCAGCCGGCAACTCTACCCCCAGCCCGTCCGGGCGGGTCACGCCTGCTTCCTCGCCGCAAGGTCCCCGGTCGGCAGCTCACCCGGGTCGGGCGGACCGCCACTCTTCGTGGGTGATCGCGTACTCGACCTCGCCCTGCTCCGTTCCGGGCAGCGGGTCGTCCCAGGACGGGAAACAGGTGCGGATGTGGCGCAGACCGATGGCCTCCATCACCCGACAGGAACCGATGTTGACGGCCATGGTCTGCGCGATGACCCGGCTTTGGCCGACCGTGCCGAAGGCGTGTCGCAGCAGTTCCCGGCTGGCCTCGCTGGCCAGACCCTTGCCCCAGTGCCGGCGCGGCAGGCGGTAGCCGAGATCGCTGACCGTCGGGTCGTCCGGCTGATCGGGGCCGTGTGCCGGCGGCAGCATCATCAGTCCGACGAACTCGCCGTCGTTCTCGGCCGGCGGCGGCGTCGAACCGCGCGCCCCACCGTCGGTGCCGAACGCCATCCAGTAGCCCAGGCCGTCCACCTTGTCGGCCAGCGCCATCCGGTTCGCGTGCGACCCGACCACCTCGTCCCTGGTGCGGGCCCGGCCGTAGAGGTAGCGCAGCACTTCGGGGTCGGAGTCCAGCTCGACCTCCAGGTCGAGGTGCCGGTCGGCGAGTGGAACCAGCAGCAGACGATCGGTACGCAGGACCGGTTGTGGCATCGGGCCATGGTGGCACGGGTCCGGCCGCTTGGCGCGGCAAATTTCAGCGGCCCGGGGGCCGCGGTGGAGAGGGGAGCGCTCGGCCTGGTCGCCTGACCTGGTTCGTTGCCGCTCATGCCGGATGGCGTCCCTGGCGTCGACGCTACGGCGGTGGTGCTCGGACGTCAGGGGGCGGAAAGTCCCGAGGCGGAGAGTGGAGTTATCCCGGCGCTTAACTATTGCCGAACGGATCGCCCGGAGACCGATGTGCCGGTTTGCCGACGGCGGTACGCGGAGATGGTTGGGTCGTGAGTGCCAGGACGTGGTCAGGAGGAAGGGATGACGGACGATCCGAACGCGCCGGAGGAATCGCGGACGGCGCCGGACACCGCTGCGGACGAGCCGGAAATCGGGGCGCTGGACGACCCCGAGCGGGCCATCAGGCGGGAGATCGAGGTGATCGCCGAGCGGTTCCCGAACACCGACGTGAGCGTGGTCGCGGCGGCGGTGCGCGAGATCGTCGCGGAGCTGCGCGCCGAGGCGCAGGTGGAGGCCCACGTCATGGCCCTGGCCCGGCATCGGGTGTACGACCGGCTGTGCGCGCAGGGACACGAGTTCGAGTCGGGCACCGACACCGCCACCGAGTCGCCGGACGGGCCGGAACCCGAAGCCCTCGACCGAGCGGATCAGCCCGCAGCCGGCGAAACTCGGCGCGGGTCGCCCGCTGACGCGGCGGTCACCAGCCAACCCGACTGAGCGACCCGTAGGGAACACTCGGCCGCAACCCCGCCGGAGCCCGCGTACGCCTAGGCAGAGGCGGGGTGCGGTCCCAGGTCCGGTGACCCGTCGTCGCTGCCGCGCAGCCGTACGCTGAGTTGAGCGCCAAGCTCGCGGAAGCCCAGCGACCGTGCCACCCGGCGGGAGGCGTGTGGTCGAGCCCGCCACTGGGGCAGGAGCCCTTCGGTCAGGCTGTGCGCCGTCGCGGCTGCGGCGACGATGCGGGCGAGGCCAGATCCGCGTCGGCTCGGCGCGGTCAGCGCGCTCAGGTGGGCGACCCGACCGGGCCAGTGCCGGTAGCCGGCCGCCGCGACAACGCCCGTGCCGACTCGGTGGACGTACGCCACCGAGGTGATCGCCGCGAGCCCGCACTCCTGTGCGTCGGCGATCGGGACCGATGCCAGGAATTCCACCAGATCCGGGTGACCGGCGGGTAGTCGTTCCGCCGCCTGCCGCGGATGCGGTCGGAAGCCGTGCGGGTCGCAGTAGGCGAGGGTGGCCGGGCCGAGCGCCTGCGCAACCGGCAGCACGGCGGCCAGTCGCTCGGGATCGGTCAACGCGCCGATCCCAAGCCGCTGGCAGGCCTGCGTCACCTCGCCTACCAGATCATTGTTCGGCACGGTGCAGATCCCGGCATCCCCCAACGCGACGACTCCGACCCATCCCGGCGGCGACATCGACGACCTCGCCGCCACCGCCACCGCGACACCGTGGGTGGGGAAGCTGATCGGCGTACCGGCCAGCTCGGTCCACGACCGCCGAGCCGCGGTCAGCAGCGGGTCACCGTCCATGACGGCAGCCTGCTGCTCGATGGTGTGCCTTGGCCACCGATATTCACCCGTCGCCGGGGAACAGAGCCGCCACCGTCCGGCTTGCATGACCATGCGCCGTGATGCATACTTTTCCTTGTGTCCAAGGTCCTGACCTCCCTGCCCAGTGGTGAACGTGTCGGCATCGCCTTCTCCGGCGGCCTCGACACCTCGGTCGCGGTCGCGTGGATGCGCGACAAGGGCGCCATTCCGTGCGCCTACACCGCCGACATCGGCCAGTACGACGAACCCGACATCGCCTCGGTGCCGGACCGCGCGCTCAATTACGGCGCGGAGGTCGCCCGGCTCATCGACTGCCGTGCGGCCCTGGTGGAGGAGGGCCTGGCCGCGCTGACCTGCGGCGCCTTCCACATCCGCTCGGGCGGGCGGGCGTACTTCAACACCACGCCGCTGGGCCGCGCGGTCACCGGCACGCTGCTGGTGCGGGCGATGATCTCCGACGACGTGCAGATCTGGGGCGACGGCTCGACCTTCAAGGGCAACGACATCGAGCGGTTCTACCGCTACGGCCTGCTGGCCAACCCGCAGCTGCGCATCTACAAGCCGTGGCTCGACACCGACTTCGTCAGCGACCTCGGTGGCCGCAAGGAGATGTCGGAGTGGCTGCTGTCCCGGGACCTGCCGTACCGGGACAGCACCGAGAAGGCGTACTCGACCGACGCGAACATCTGGGGCGCCACCCACGAGGCGAAGACCCTCGAACACCTCGACACCGGCATCGAGACGGTCAACCCGATCATGGGTGTCCGGTTCTGGGACCCGACGGTGGAGATCCCCACCGAGGACGTGGCGATCGGCTTCGACCAGGGACGGCCGGTGACCATCAACGGCAAGGAGTTCGGCAGCGCGGTCGACCTGGTGCTGGAGGCCAACGCCATCGGCGGCCGGCACGGACTGGGCATGTCCGACCAGATCGAGAACCGGATCATCGAGGCCAAGAGCCGGGGCATCTACGAGGCCCCCGGCATGGCGCTGCTGCACGCCGCGTACGAGCGGCTGGTCAACGCCATCCACAACGAGGACACCCTGGCCAACTACCACAACGAGGGCCGCCGGCTGGGCCGGCTGATGTACGAGGGCCGGTGGCTGGACCCGCAGGCGCTGATGCTGCGTGAGTCGCTGCAACGCTGGGTCGGCACGGCCGTGACCGGTGAGGTGAAGCTGCGGCTGCGTCGGGGCGAGGACTACTCCATCCTGGACACCACCGGCCCGGCCTTCAGCTACCACCCGGACAAGCTGTCGATGGAGCGTACGACGGACTCGGCCTTCGGTCCGGCCGACCGCATCGGTCAGCTCACCATGCGTAACCTCGACATCGCCGACTCGCGGGCCAAGCTGGAGCAGTACGCGCACCTGGGGATGGTCGGCGGCGCTCCGCAGCGGGTGGTGGGTGCGGCCCAGGCAGCCTCGACCGGTCTGATCGGCGCGATGCCGGAGGGCGGCGCGGAGGCGATCGCCTCCCGTGGCGTCCCGTCGGCCGAGGACGAGGCGCTCGACCGCGCCGCGATGGAGTTCGGCGTCGACTGAGTGGCTCTCTCCGTTGGGCTCACGCCCCTGGCGGTCGTGGCGCTGCTCGGGGTCGCCGTGAGGATGCGCCGCCGGATGGGTCGGCACGATCCTCCTGAGCCCGGCGCGGTCCCACCCGGTGCCGACCGGGTGGGACCGCGCCAGCTCCGAAGCCGATGCCGATGCCGCCGAGCGTACGATCCGCGCAGGCAGGTGCCGTACACCTCGTCTCCGGGCCGGAAGCGGGTCACCCGGGCACCGACCTCGGCCACCACGCCGGCCACGTCCCGACCGAGGACCGGCACCCGGGGTCGGCGCAGCCCGGACGCGAGTCGTTGTTGGTGACGCGGGTCGGTTTCACCACTGCGGCACGCCCCTGCGGTAGACGATCACCTTCGCCAGCGAGCCGACCACCGCTGACAGCACGAAGCGTTGTGTCGGGAGGCGGTCACGGGGTCGGCCACTCGTGGACCGGCCGGTTGCTGTGCATCAGCTCCACGTAGCGCCGGACCACCTGGCGCAGCGCGTCCGGGCGGTCCAACTGGTCGGTGGACTCCAGCCGGTGCAGCGTCGCCACCTGCCAGGTGGCGCCGTTGCGGCCGGTCAGGCACCGTTGCTCGATGATGTCGAGCAGCCGGTCCCGCTCGTCCGGGTCGACACCCCACCGGTCCAGGCCGTGGTGGGCCAGGGGCAGCAGCCGGCGCAGCACCAGCTCGGCGACCGGCAGGTAGCCCAGCCCGGGCCAGAAGACGTAGGCGTCGATGCCGTGCCGGGCGCAGGTGTTGAAGTTCTCCTCGGCGGCGCTGAACGACATCTGGGACCACAGCGGCCGGTCGGCCTCGGCGAGCGCGCGGACCAGTCCGAAGTAGAACGCCCCGTTGGCGATGGTGTCCAGCACGGTCGGCCCGGCCGGCAGGACCCGGTTCTCCACCCGTAGGTGCGGCCGGCCCCGCAGCACGTCGTAGACCGGCCGGTTCCACCGGTAGATGGTGCCGTTGTGCAGCCGCAGCTCGGCCAGGGTCGGTACGCCTCCGGCGGCGAGCGTCTCCGACGGGTCCTCCGGGTCGCAGACCGGCAGCAGCGCCGGGAAGAAACGCACGTTCTCCTCGAACAGGTCGAACACGGAGGTGATCCAGCGCTCGCCGAACCAGACCCGGGGGCGTACGCCCTGGGTCTTGATCTCCTCAGGGCGGGTGTCGGTGGCCTGCTGGAACAGTGGTATGCGGGTCTCACGCCACAGTTCGCGGCCGAAGAACAGCGGTGAGTTCGCGCCGAGCGCCACCTGGATGCCGGCGATGGCCTGGGCGGCGTTCCAGTAGTCGGCGAACTGGGCCGGGCCGACCTGGAGGTGGAACTGGGTGCTGGTGCACGCCGCCTCCGGTGTGATCGTGTCGGCGGTGACCGCCAGCCGTTCCACCCCGTTGATGGCGATCCGCAGATCCTCTCCCCGAGCCGCGAAGATCTGCTCGTTGAGCAGCGCGTAACGGGGGTTTGCCGACAGGGTGGCGGCGGTCAGGTGCTCCGGCAGCACGGTCGGCAGAATGCCGATCATCACCAGCTGCGCGCCGACGGTGCGGGCTCGCTGGTCGGCCGAGTTCAGGGCGGCGCGTACATGCTCCTCGAACTCGGCGGTGCCGGTGCCGGCCAGCCGCCGTGGTGCGACGTTGATCTCGACGTTGAACTGGCCGAGCTCGGTCTGGAAGCTCGGGTCGGCCACTGCCTGCAACACGTCGGCGTTGCGCATCGCCGGCATCGAGTCGGCGTCGACCAGGTTGAGCTCGATCTCCAACCCGGTCATCGGCCGCTCGACGTCGAACCGGGACTCGCGCAGCATCTCGGCGAAGACGTCGAGACAGCGGCGCACCTTGTCCCGGTAGCGAGCCCGATCCTGGCGGCTGAAGGTCTGCACGCCGACTTCCTCGCCCATAGGTCACCACCCTGTCACCACTGGTACCCCAAACGTCGCACGTCCATGCCACCTGTAAAAGTCGGGACGGTCGACTCAGGTCACCGCCGTGCAGGCGGCCACCGTGGCGAGGACCAGCACGCCCAGCATCGCCTGGAGCAACAGCGGAGGCCCCAGGTGCGACCACATGGTGGCCGTACGCGGCCGGAGCAACTGCCCCGTGGTGAGGTTGACGATCCGTTCGACCTTCGGTGCCAGGTCGGAATCACCCTGGTCCCGCAGGGTCAGTTGGACGTGGTCGGCCGGATGCAGGGCGCTCTGCGGCAGATGCCCGTGCAACTCCACCTCGTAGAGCCGGCCGTCGGCGTCCCGCAGGCGCACCGGGGTGACCAGGTACTCGGGGCCCTTCTTCAGCTCCTTGAAGCTGCGCCGGCCCGCCCCCGAACCAGCCGAGAGCAGGGCTCGCACCAGCTTGGCCAACAGACCCGCCACGCTGGCCGCGGCCAGCACCACCACCAGCACCGGCTGCCCCACCCGCACCTCCCGGGGGTAGCCGTCCATCAGGCGCACGATCTGCGCGGTGAGGATCCGCCCGGTGGGGTGCAGGCTGCGCCGGGAGTACGATGTCGCGTCCATTCCACCACCCAGAGTTCGCCTACGCATACGGATCGTATCGATCCTTGAGGTTGAACGACGTGAATGAAAACCGGTCACGCGGTTGCCGGCAGGTGACAACCACGCTGACGCGGGTAAGCGATGGGCCGAGCTGGAAAGGGGTCGAGCATGCAGCTGTCCTTCCTGCGCCCGCTGTACCAGCGTCCGGGTCCGTGGTGCTCGGTCTACCTGGACGCCTCCCTGGACACCGAGGACGCGCACGCGGCACTCGATCTGCGGTGGCGTGGCCTGCAACGGCAACTGGCCGAGCAGGGGGCGGACGAGCCGACGATCGCCGCCGTCGAGCGGGTGGTCAGGGGACACGACCCGATGCCCGGCGACTACGGCTTGGCCGTGTTCGGTGCCCATGGACAGGTGGTGCTCTCCGAGTACCTGTCCGCTCCGCCACGACGGGATCTGGCCGCGTACGCCCCGCTGCCGCACGTGATGCCGCTGCTGGCGCAGCGCGGTGAACAGGTGGCGTGGGTGCGGGTACTGGCCGACCGCACCGGCGCCGACGCGATGTCGGTCAGCGCCGGCGGAGTGCCGCGGCGGGCACACGTCGTCGGCCGGGAGAGCTACCAGATACGCCGGGTCAAGCCCGGCGGCTGGTCCCAGTCGCGCTACCAGCGGGCCGCGATGGAGGCATGGCATCACAACGCCGGTGACGTCACCGCCGCGACCGTCGAGCTGGCCGAGCGGGTGGGTGCCGAGGTGGTGGTGGTGGCCGGCGACGTCCGCGCCACCGGCATGATCGCCGCCCAGATGCCGGATCGCTGGCAGGACCTGGTGGTACGCACCGACGCCGGTTCCCGGGCCGGCGGTGCCGACCACACCCTGCTGGACGACCTGACCGTGCAGACCATCGCTGAGGTGGCCGACCAGCGGGTGAACGCGGCGCTGGACCGCTTCGGCAGGCAGGAGGACGTCGGCGCCGGACTGGACGCGGTGGTGGCCGCGTTGCAGCGCAACCAGGTCGACACGATGCTGATCGTCGACGATCCGTCGGCCGACGGCCAGCTCTGGATCGGCCCGGCGGCCACCGACATCGCCACCGAGCCGGATCACCTGGCCGCGGTCGCCGAACCGGAGCGGGTGCGGGCCGACGCGGCGCTGGTGCGTGCCCTGGTGGGCACCGACGCCGAGCTGACCGTGCTCGGTGCCGACGAGGCGCCCGACCTGGTGGACGGGGTGGGCGCGGTGCTGCGCTACGTCGACCCGGTCACCCCGGGACGGGGCGGTGCCTGACCCGAGCGTCGCTGACGCGGTTGTCGACCGGCTGCTGGCCTGGCGGATTCCGCGGGTCTTCGGCCATTCGGAGGAGGCGGTCGGGGCACTGGTCGAGGCGCTCGACGCCGCCGGTGGCGATCCGGAGTTGGTACCCGTGCGGAACACGGAGTGCGCCGCGGTCATGGCGGCCGGGCACGCCCGGTTCACCGGCGGGCCGGGCGTCTGCCTGGCAGCCGGCGGAGTGGCCGTCGCGGGCCTGCTCGCGGGACTCGCCGCCGCCCGGGGCGCCGGCCTGCCGGTGCTCGCCGTCGTCGCCGAGCCCGGCCCGGTCGCGGACGACGAGGTGGGTATCACGACGCGACTACTCGCCGAGGTGTGCCGCGGCGTCCGGTACGCCGCCGATCCGGCGCGAGTGCCGGAGCTGGTGGACGAGGCGCTGCGCGTCGCGTCGCACGGTGGCTGCCCGGTCGGCCTGGTGCTGCCTTCCCCGTCACCGGTCGGCGGGGTACGGGCCGCCTCGCCGCGCCCCGCAGCCGATGGCCGCTGGATTCTCGACGAACTGTCCGCCCGGCTGCCACCGGACGCCGCGGTGATCGTCGACGGCACCCTGCCGGCCGCACACCTGAAGACGACGGCGCACGTCGTGGTGGGTCCGGCCGGACAGCCCGGCGGCGCGCTGCCGTACGCCGTCGCCGCGAAGCTGGCCGCCCCGGAGCGGCCGGTGATCGCCCTGGTCACCGACGAGGGGATGTGCTCGCAGGGACTGGCCGAACTGGTGACCATCTCCCGCTGGCGGTCGGTGTGGCCCGATCCGCGACTGGTGGTGCTGGTGTTCAACAACCGGTCCGGCCATCCCCGGCCCGGGGGCCGGCCGATGACGGGCGACGTCCCGTACGCCGGCTGGGCCCGGTTGCTCGGCCTGCACGGGGTGCGCGTCGACCGGCCGGAGCTGGTCGACACGGCCTGGGACGAGGCGCTGAACGCCGACCGGCCGTACGTGCTGGAGGTGGTGACGCACGCGCTGACCCTCGCCTCCTGGAACCGGTGGGGATGCGACGACATCGGCGACGTTGCTGCCTCAAGCGACGGTGAGACAGCAACATCCCCGATGTGGCCGGCCGGCAGTGGTGCATCGGCGATGGCGGGGTGGCCGGTCTCGGCGGGAACGGACAAGATCCCCTGATTGATGCCGTCCGGTGGGGACATGCCCTGTTTAACCCGCAACCTGGCGGGAAGCCGGGCCGCGTGGTGAGCGATCGAGGCAAGGTGGGGCCGGTGCGCAAGGTGCGCCCGGGACTGACGGCGGCCGGTGCCGGCATGGCCGGTGACCGCGTCGTAGCGACCGGCAGCACCGCCCGGATCCTGCTCGCGGCCACCGCCCGCGCCCTGCGTGGCAGCGACTGCGCCGACCTCGGGCACGCCGGACCGATGTCCCGGTTCGCCGGTACGCCCGAGCCGGTGCGGCGGGCGGCGGCGATCCGCTCCGCCGGCCGGACCGCCCTCACCGCCGGGCAGGCCGCCGAGGTCGACGCGGAGCGGGTCGCCCGGTGGTTCGTCGACCAGTACCCGCGGCGCCGGTATCCAGGGGTGCTGCTGGGCTCCCCGCACGGTGGCGTCGCGCATCTGGCCGTGGCGCTGGGCATGCCCTGGCTGCCCGCCGGGTTCGAGATGGTCGCGCACTGGCCGCAGGGCGCGGTGGACCGGCCCCGCGCCGCCCTGGACCACGGCGCGGCGCTCGCCGGGCGGCTGCTCGCCGGCAACCCCGACCTGCATGTCCGGCAGGTGCACTGCCCGGCCAGCCGAGGCGCGTTGGCCGGGGCGACGGTGGTGCTGACCGGCCGCTGGCGGGCGCTACCGGCGGCGTACCGCGGCTTCCTGACCGACCGGCTGGCGCCCGGCGCGCCGGTGCTGGTGCTGCGGGACACCCGGACCTGGCCGGTGGTCGACGCCGCCGACGGGCACAGCTTCCAACTCGGCTGCCCGGCCAGCGGCCTGAACCCGGTGGACTTCCATCCCGACAGCCACACGCTGCGGCAGGTGCTGCGCTCGGCCGGCGGCGACAGCGCGCACTGGCAACCGCCGGAGATCTCCGCCCCGCCGGCCGCCGCCGAACACGGCGTGGAGTCCGGTCTCGACCGGGGCGTACGGGACTGGACCTCCCGGCACGGACATCCGCTGCACCAGATCCTGGTGCCCACGCCGGAGGCGCTCAGCGCGGCCACCGCCGACCTGTACCGGCGCTGGCTGCGGGCCGCCGGCAAGACCGGTGACCGCCTGGTGGTCGAGTGCGGTCGGCTGCTCGACCCCTGGCAGGTGCTCCGGGCCGGGCTGGTGCCGTACTGGTGCGAGAACGCCACCCGGCGCAGCGTCGAGCAGGTGGAGTGGTGGCTGGCCGGCAGCGAGTCGTTCACCTCGGTCGACGTGCTGCCGGAGCCACCCGGCGTACGCTCACCGGCGCTGGCCGGGCTGCCGCAGTGGCTGGCGGTCGCGGGTTTCGGCCGGCGGCGGCGGGCCCTGGACCGCACCTCGGCGCGCGGCTACCCGGTCACCTCGGTGCCCACCCGCAGGGCCACCGAGGTGCTCCGTGCCCAGCCCTACGACCTGCCGAATCCGGAGCCGCTGGCGACCGGCGACGCCCTGGCCGCGCTGCGCGACGGCGGAAGCCACCACGGCCTGCTGATCTGTTGAGACCGGCCTGACGAAACATCCTCGCGAACCCGTGATCCCGTGATTGAGTACCTACGGAGCGGGAACACCGCCGGCTGCGACAGGCTGATCACCTTGCGTGGCGCGGCGCCGTCGCCCGCTGGCATCCCAGTCACGTAACCCAGTCACAGGCCCGTGCGTGCCTACGCGCGTGCCCGGTGTCGGCGAATCCGGGCGGGGTCCTTCCCGAGGGAGGCGCGGATGTTCGGACAGACCACCACAACCACACCACCACCCACCGATCGAGGGCTGGAGGATCTCGACGCCGCGGCGCTGGCGTACGCGGCGCGGATCGAAGGGCTACCGCCGGAGCGTCGCCAGGAGGCCCGCGACGACCTGGTCCGGTTCGCGTTGCCGTTCGCGGGCCGGTTGGCCCGCCGCTACCGGGGGCGTGGGGAACCGTTGGAGGATCTGGAACAGGTGGCCCGCCTGGGGTTGGTCAACGCCGTCGACCGGTACGACCCGGAACGGGGTTCCTTCACCGCGTACGCGGCGATCACCATCGTGGGCGAGATCAAGCGGCATTTCCGGGATCGCACCTGGGGTGTGCACGTGCCCCGCCGGCTTCGCGACCTGATCCTTGAGGTCGGACAGGCGACGGCGGCGTTGACCAGTGAGTTGTCCCGGGCGCCGACGGTGGCCGAACTGTCGAAACGGCTGGAGACGCCGGAGGAGGAGATCCTCGCCGCGTTGGAGTCGGCGGCCGGCTACAGCCCGGCGTCGCTCAACGCGCCGGTCGGCGGGGAGAGTTCGGCGGAGTTCGGCGACCTGGTCGGCGAGTCGGACATCGCGCTGGAGTCGGTCGACGACCGGGTGACCGTCAGCGGTCTGCTGCACCGGCTGCCCTGGCGGGAGCGGCGGATCCTGGCCATGCGGTTCTACGGCAATCAGACCCAGGCCGAGATCGCGGCCCGCTTCGGCATCTCCCAGATGCACGTGTCCCGGTTGCTGTCGCGGGCGCTGACCTGGCTACGCCAGGCGATGCTCGCCGACGCGCCGCCACCGTGGCAGAACGGTCCCGCCGAGTCCGAGCCGGCCAACCAGTCGCCCACCGCGGCCCCGGTGCGCGGTCGCTGACCGACCATCCCGCGACGTCGTCGGGGCGGCGCCCCCCCCGGGCGGCCCCCCCCCGGCCGCGGGCGGGGCGGGACTCGGGGGGGGGCCGCCCTCGCCG
>NZ_JBXUOW010000075.1:0-21943 GCF_057196645.1 Micromonospora sp. ATLC16 | reverse complement strand
GCCCCCGCTCCCCGGCGCGACCGCCCCGCCCGCCCCCCCCCGCCCCGCCCCCCCCCCCCCCCCCCCCCCCCCCCCCCCCCCCCCCCCCCCCCCCCCCCCCCCCCCCCCCCGCCGGCTGATCCGCCCGCCGCCGCTTTAGGCGAGGGTGACGAGGTGGACCGCGGCGACCGTGACGAGCGGCGCCAAGAGCGTGATGCCGGTAGCGGCGAGGACCGGCGCCACCCGGGTGGCCAGTCCGAGAACGGCACGACTGCGCGCCCCGGGTGACCAGCGAGCTACCGGCGACCGCCAGGACCCCGACGCCGAAAAGCACGACGGCCACGCCGAGGCCGAACGTCAGAACCAGCAGCAGGGCGAAGCCGGCATGACGGCCACCGAGCGCCTCGACCGGGCTGACCTTGGCCACCCGGCGCGCGACCAGCCAGCCGGCGAGCCGGGCGCTGGTCATGCACAACACCAGCGAGGCGAGGATCGGCAGCGGCCCGACCTGCATCTGGAAGTCCGGGGGCATCGCGCCCGCGAAGACAAACACGCTGCGCATCGCGAAGGAGAGCAACAGCCCGGGGATCGCTCCGACCAGTGCGCCCGTGAACGACACCAGGGTCATCTCGGCATTGATCATCCAGTGGATCTGCTTGGGCAGCGCGCCGATGGCGCGCAGTAGGGCCAGCTCGCGCCTGCGCTGCCGCACCGACAGCGCGAGGGTGCTGGCCACCACGAACACCACGATCAGCACCATCGTGCCGCCGAACGACGCCGCCGTCTCCACCACCAGGCTGCGGGCGTCACCGACGTCCCCAGGAACTCCACGTCGCCGCGTTCCGCGCCGGTGTGCACCACCACGTCGGACACGGCGGCCTGGATGCTCTCGGCCAGTTGCTCCGGGGCGACGCCGGGCGCGGCGAGCACACCTATCGCATCCACCCGGTCCGCCCGGCCGGACAGCCAGGTCGCCTGGTCGTCGGTGAAGAAGACGGCGGACTGCCGGTTCAGTACGTTCGGCGCGGTGGCCAGGCCCACCACCCGGTAGGACGACGGGATCGAGCCGACCACGATCTGCACCGTCGCGTCGATCCCCAGGTCGCCGCGATCAGCGAGCTCGGCGTCCAGCACGACCTCGCCGGGCGCGGCGGGAGCGTGGCCCTTGCTCACCTGGAAAGGCGCGAGAGCCGCCGCGGACCAGCCGTGCCCAAGCACCGGGAAGTCCTGTGGGCCGCTCACCACGTCGCCGTCCGGGGCGAACAGGCTGACTCGCACGTCGACGTCGCCGATGGCGGACCGGACACCGGGCACCGCGGCGACGGAGGCTACCTCGTCGGCGGGCAGGGTGACGCGCTCGCTGTAGCGGACCTCGGAGCTCTCGTCCAGCCAGAAGGACTGCTGGGCGCCGAGGACCACGGCCGCGGCCGAATACCGCTCGGGGTGACGCCGCTTCCGAACCCGGACTGCAGCAGGACCCCGCACGCGGTGATCACGGCCGATCCGGCGACGATCGCGACGAAGGAGCCGCCGAATCCGCCCTTGTTCCCCTTGATCGTGCTCCACGCCAGCTTGAGATCGCTGGGCAGCGGCACCACGAGGCGGATCAGCCGCCGGATGCGGCTCATCCTCCCTCGCCCAGGTGCGTCATACGCGACGCGACCTGCTCCGCAGTGGGTCGGGTCAGCTCGCCCGCGACCCTGCCGTCGGCCAGGAACACCACCGAGTCGGCGAAGGAGGCGGCGACCGGGTCGTGGGTGACCATCAGCACCGTCTGGCCCATGTCGTCCACGACGTGTCGCAGCAGTTCCAGGACCTGTTTGCTGGACCGGGTATCCAGGGCACCGGTCGGCTCGTCCGCGACCACCGCGTCTGGGCGGGTGATCAGCGCGCGGGCAACCGCCACCCGCTGCTGCTGACCGCCGGAAAGCTCGCTCGGCCGCCGCTTCAAGTGGTCGCCGAGGCCGACCGCAGTGAGCACTTCTCGCAGGAACGTACGGTCGGTCTTCCGGTCCGCCAGCCGCAGCGGCAGCGCGACGTTCTCCTCGACGGTCAGCGCCCCCAGCAGGTTGTACGCCTGGAAGACGAACCCGATCCGGTCCCGCCGTAGCTCGGTCAACTCGCTTTCCGACCAGCTGGACAGCTCCGTGTCACCCAGCATGACTCGGCCCGACGTCGGCCGGTCCAGACCGGCCGCGCAGTTAGAAATGTGCTCTTGCCCGACCCGGACGGGCCCATGACGGCGGTCAACGTACCGCGTGGGAAACCGGCTGTCACCGCGTCGAGAGCCCGTACCGTGTTCTTCCCCGACCCGTACTCCTTCGACACCGACTCCAAACGCACCGCATACGACGATGTTCCGAATGTCGGCATTGCATGAGTATTTAGCGAATTGGCCGCGGCGGCTTCGGCATGCGGGAAGCGCCGTCTCGACGGATCCCTCGTTAACCTCATGCCGTCCGATGCTAGGAACGGTGGCAGCCCGGAGCGATACCCCTTACCGCCGGAGATTAGGTACAGCTAGTGCTCTGACCACGAATGTTCACGGTGTTGGGGTCAGGCCGCTCTGGTGGCGGGTTGGCCCCAGCGTCGTTGGCGTTCGCTGCGGATGCGGGCTCGTTCGCGGCGTTGGGCGGCCAGGACGTCAGGGTGGCGGGTGTTGGCGTTGCGCCACCGCAGGTAGGCCTGCAACCGCCGGGTCAGCACGGTGTGGTTGGGGTGGTTGGAGCCGGCGATGACGAAGGTGCGTAGCGGCCCGAACTGGGCCTCGATCGGGTTGGCCCAGGAGGCGTAGGTCGGGGTGAAGCACAACTCGACCTTGTTCCGGGCCGCCCACGCCCGGATCTTGCGTCCTTGTGCGCGGACAGGTTGTCCAGGATCACGTAGATCGGTGCCCCGTCCCGGGCGGGCGGCCCGGATCGACTTCAAGGCGGTGAGGGTGTTCGCGGCGCTCTTGCGGCGTCGGACGACGCCCCCATAGTTGGTCGTCACCCACGGAGTAGCAGCCGTGGAACTGCCGGACACCGTGCAGTTTGTGGTAGTTCGCGGGCAGCCGATGTGGGTGCCCGGCCGGAGCCCACCCTGTGCCGGCCTGCGGACGGATCACCAGGGGACCGAACTCGTCGAACGCGAACACCCGCTGCGGGAAGTGGCTGCTGACGTACTCGATCCGGGCGAGTTTGGCATCGCGGTGCGGGTCGGTGGACTCCTTCCACGTCTTGGTCCGTTGGAAGGTGATCCGGTGTCGGTGCAGGATCTGCCGTAGCCGTTCCCGGCCCACCCGAACCGGTCGAGTCGAGTGAACGCGCAGGTGGTCGGCGAGCTTGCGGACGCTCCAGCGGATGAACGGCCGCCCCAGTTTCTCGGGGCGGGTGTTGGCCGTCTCGACGATGAACTGCTCTTCGTCGCTACTGATCTGGCGGGGACGGCCACCCGCCCACCGAGGGTCCAGGCTGGCCATCCCCATCTCGTTGAACCGGTGGATGACCTGCCGGATCGTGTCCTCGTCGGCCTGGACCAGGCGGGCGATGGCCGGCACTGTGTTCCCGCCGGCCGAGGCGAGCACAACCATCGCCCGTCGCAGTCGGATCGGGGAGCCGGTCCCCCGGCGAGTGATTCTGAGCAGCTGCTGACCCTCCTGATCACTCAGCCGCCGCACACGTACAAGATCTGCCACCGCCACAGCCTGACCGGCACAACGCCGCCCGACCGACAGGCCGGACGGCGTGTCATCCAACACCGTGAACGTTCGTGGTCACGGCACTAGCTGTAGTGCTAGTACGGCAGCCGCCGTTTGGGATCATGGCTGAAGTTCAAGGTTGAGTCGGCGTGTGTAGTGGGCTCGTCGGGCGCGGGCTTGATGCCGTCGCCGCCAGCCTGACCAGTGCAAACGATGGGCGAGGTTGGTGATCGGGCGGATGAGGCAGGCGTTGATCAGGCGGCGAACCTCGTTGACGGTCAGCGTGATCAGTCCCGTGTCGGTGGGCTCGTCGTGGGTGGTGTCGGCGGCGCTGATTGTCAGCACGGCGAGAGCGGCCAGGGCGAGGGTGGTGAACCGGTGCCAGGAGTCCCAGCGGCGGACCTGGTGCTGGTCCAGGCCGACCTGGCTCTTCGCGGCCTGGAAGCTCTCCTCGATGCTCCAGCGGATCCCGGCGACCCGCACGAGCTGGGCGAGGGTGGCCGGTCTCGGGGTCCAGCAGCGATAGAAGGCCAGCTCACCGGTGGTGCTGTTGCGGCGGATCAGGAGGCTGTGCCGGCCGCCGTCGTCGGGGTCGGCGTCGGTGCACACGTCATCGAGCCAGGCCCAGTCGTAGAAACGCGGCCCCTTGGATCCGGCGCCGGCTGAGCGGCGCTGCCATGCCGAGGAGGGTAGATCAGCGGCGATCTGGTCGGCGCGGACCCGGGTCTTGCCGCCGTCGAGGGGAACCAGGTGGCTGCAGGACACCGCCAAGACGTAGCCGATCTCGTGTTCGCGCAGGCCAGCGCGGAAGGCGGCGCTGTTGCCGTAAGCCTCGTCCGCGGCCACCCACCCGGCTGGCACCCCGGCGCTCAGGGCCTCGGTGATCATGTCGGCGGCCAACTCCGGCTTGGTGGCGAACTCGATATCGTCGGGCACCCCGGCAGCAGCACACCGGTCCCGGTCGTCAGTCCACGACGCTGGCAGATACACCCGCCGGTCGATCAGGGTGTGCCCGTCGGCGCCGGCGTAGCCCAGGAACACCCCAACCTGACTGTTCTCGATCCGCCCTGCCGTGCCGGTGTACTGGCGTTGCACTCCGACCGTGTACGTCCCCTTCTTCAGATCGCCGGTCTCGTCGACGGTCAGGACCGCGTCCGGGGCGCCGAACCGGCCGGCGATCAACTGCCGCAGGTCATCACGGACGGCGTCGGCGTCCCACACCGCCCGGTACAACAACCGCTGCATCGCATCCGGCCGAGCATGCCCGGCCTGCTCGGCCAACTGCCAACACGTCTTGACCTCAAGGTCAGACAACAGCCCCGTCACGAACTGTCCGGCCGCACGGCGCGGCTCCACCCGCCCGAACCGGCCCGCGAAACAGCCCAGCACCTCGGCCAGCACCCGCTCCCACCGACCAACAGCTACGCTGTGGCACGCGGCCACCGCAAGATCTGAAGTTATGTCCACAACATACAGACGATCACGCGGTGGCCGCCTCGCGTCCACCCCGGTTCACCAGCAAGATCTCAAACGGCGGCTGCCGTACTAGGCTCTGCGGACCGAAGGTGGTGGGACGCATCGCCGGGCCGGGTGGGTCGCCGTTGTCCAGCCGGACCAGCGCCACCCTGCCCGCGTCGGCAGGCAGGTCGACGAGGTCGAACGCCGTGGTGGTGACGGTCTCGGTGGGCGGCGGAGGTGCGTCCAGTGTGGTCATGTCGGTGACGCTACGGAGCCAGTCGAGTCGTTCCCAGCGCCGATCGGGTAACCAGAACGGGTACATCGACGCGCCGCCCGGGGTGGCTGGTCCCCGGGTCGGGCCCGGTCACCTGGACAGCTCGCGATCTGCCTCCCGCCGCGACGAACGGGGTCGCGGCGGGAGGCAGATCCGGGATGGCGCAGCCGACGGCCATACGGGTCAGCCACGTGCCGGGACGTCCGCGTCGGCCTCGGCGGGCCCGGCGGGCCCGGCGTCGGCCGGCATGGACTTGCTGCCGAGTGTCTTGGCCGGCACCGCCACGGTCAGCGCGAGCAGCAGCAGCGCCAGCGGGATGCCCCACACCATCACGTCGGGGATGGCGTTTGCCACCTCCGGGCCCGCCTGCGCGTCCGAGCTGAGTTGACGGCTGAGCAGGTTGCCGAAGAGCGCCACGCCGAGGGACATGCCGAGACCCCGGATGGAGAGGATCGCCGCCGACGTGGCGGCAAGGTCCCCGGGCTGCACGGCGTTCTGCGCGACCGTGACGAGCAGCTGCATGATGAAGCCGACGCCGACGCCCATGACGAGCAGCGCGACGACGACCATTCCGTACTTGCTGTCGGCGTCCAGCAGGCTCAGCAGCCCGAAGCCGGCGGCGATGGCGATCGGCCCGGCGATCAGGAACGGACGTGCGTTGCCGTTGGCGCTGACCCGGCTCCCTGAGAGGAACGAGGCCACCACGAAGGTCAGCATGTACGGGTTGATGCCGAGCCCGGCCACGGTGGCGCTGATGTCGAACGCGCTCTGCAGGTAGGTCGGCAGGAAGACGATCGACCCGTACAGCAACGCGCCGAGCACGGCCGTGGCCGGCAGGATGAGCCGGACGGTCGGGTTGCTGAACAGGCGCATCGGCACGACCGGAGAGGTCGCTCGCCGCTCCCAGAAGACGAACAGGGCGAACAGCGCCACCGTGCCGACTGCCAGGCTCAGGATCGTACCGGACAACCAGTCGTAGGTACGACCGCCCCATTCGGTGGTCAGGAGCAGCGCCACGACGGCGCCGACCAGGAGCGCGGAGCCCAGGAAGTCGATGCTCGGCCGGCTGGTCGGCCGGGGCAGCCGCAGCGCGAAGGCCACCAGCAGTATCGACAGCACGCCCAACGGCAGGTTGATGTAGAAGATCCACCGCCATCCGGCCGCGTCCGTGAGCGCGCCGCCGACGAGCGGGCCGGCCAGGCTGGCGATGGCGAAGAGGGAACCGACCGCGCCCTGCATCCGTCCTCGGCTCTCCGGCTTCACCAGTTCGGAGAGCGCGATGGTGGGGATCGCGAACAGCGCGCCGGCGCCCACTCCCTGCACGGCGCGATACACGATCAACTGGCCCATGGTGTCGGCCAACGCGCAGAGCGCGGACGCCACAGTGAAGACGAGCATCGCGACGATGAACGTGCCTCGGCGGCCGAAGCGGTCGCTGAGCCGGCCGTACAGGGTGCCGGTGGCGGTGGACGCCAGCACGTACGCGGTGACCACCCAACTGATGTTGTCGATACCGCCGAGGTCGCCGGCGATGTTGGGCAGGGCGATCGACACCACCGTCTGGTCCAGCACCGAGACCAGGATGCCGAGCGCGAGACCGATCACGGCCAACGGAACCTTGCTACGGCCGGCTCCGGCGCCCTGGTCTCCCACTGTGGCGTTCGGAGTCGATGCGGTCTCTTCTCGAGTCACGGTAATCAGCTCCGGGCGTTGGCGAACGGGTTGGGCAGGTCGTAGTCGACGCTCAGCAGGTCCTGGTCGATGATCCCGGCGGCGATCGTGCCGCTGGCTGCGGCGACGATCACCGCGGAGACCGGCATCGGGACGGTGGGACGCCGGGCCATGTCGCCCGCGGCGTAGACACCGGGGACGCTGGTCTGGCCGAATTCGTTCACCTCGACCGCGTCGTCGGGGAAGATGGCGCAGCCGAGCTGCGCGGCGATCGGGGAGCGCTGCCGCAGGACGGTCTTGATGAACATTGCCGACCGCTCCAGCTCCGGGCCGGTCTCGAACCGGATGGCGCGCAGGTCCGGGCCGTCCGCGCGGACCGCGGTGACCCGTTCGGTGCGGACCTCGACACCGGCCTTCTCCAGGGCGCCGGTGATCGGCGCCGGCCACTCGGCCGGGCCGTCGGTGCAGAGGACGACGTCGTCGGTGAAACGGCTCAGGTGCACGGCCAGCCGCACCCGGTCCGGGGTGGCTCCGACCACGGCGATGGGTCGACCGCTGATCTCGTACCCGTGGCAGTAGGGGCAGTGGAACGCGGAGCGTCCCCACAGCGGCGCGATGCCGTCGATCGCGGGTAGGTCGTCGGCTAGTCCGGTGGCCAGCAGCAGTCGACGCCCGTGTTCGACCTGCCCGTCGGCGAGGGTGACGGCGAAGGCCTCGGCGCCGTCCCGCTCGACCCCCGAGACCTCGGCCACCCGCAGCCGTACGCTCGGGTAGTGGCCCAACTGCTCGGCGCCGATGCGCCGGATCTCGGTCGGCGGCGTGCCGTCCTGGGTGAAGAAGTTGTGGACGTTCTCCGCCGGTGCGTTGCGCCCCTCGTCGGTGTCGAGAACGAGTGTGCTCCGGTGTGTCCTGCCGAGGCACAGCGCAGCGGATAGACCCGCCGGTCCACCACCGATTACGATCACATCAAACACAGCGTGTCCTCCTCGCACAGCGGTGTTGTTCTCCGTTGTCGGCTTGACTGCCCTCCTACTCTGGAATCTCATGTCAACATGAAGTCAAGTGGCACGCCGAAGATGATGACCATCGGGCAGTTGGCCGAGAGGTTCAGGTTGGCAACCCATGTGCTCCGGCACTGGGAGGCGGTGGGTCTGCTCACCCCGGCCGCCAGGGTTAGCGGTCGACGCCTCTACCACCACGAGCACATCGCTCGGGTGACGCTGATCCTGCGCGGCAAGTCCGCCGGGCTCAGCCTGGATCAGCTCCGCGACGTGCTCGCCGCGCCGAACGGCGTCATGCGACGCAAGCTGCTGGCCGAACATCACGCCGAGTTGGAGCGGCGGATACGGGAGACGGCCGCCGCCAAGGAGCTGATCGAGCACGCCCTCGAGTGCTCGGCGGATGACTTCACCCAGTGCCCCGCGTTCCGCCATCTCGCCGAAGCGGGCCTCGGGACGGTCCCGATCGGAATGATCGGCGGTCCCCGGGGCTGAGCGCCCGACGTCCGATCCACCGCGCCGCCTTCCCACGGTCAACGCACGGTGCTGACCGATCGGGTACCTCACGTTCAGGGGTCGAAGGGCGCTGCCGGTCCCGGCAGCCGCGCCGCACCATTGCGCAATGGCACGGACCGCCATCGCGCGGCGACCGGTGGTGCGTCGGGCGGTGACGTCGTCGCGCCGAGCCGGGTCGTCCGTGTCCTGTGTGTCAATCCCCTGGAAGCGTGGAGGGTTGTTTAAGCTGCCTGAGCCCGGCGGGCTTCGGCGATGAAGTGTTCGTAGTCGATGGGTGACATGCCGTCGCAGGCGCTGTGACGTCTGCGGACGTTGTAGAAGTCGACGATCCAGGTGGCGATCTTGAGTCGGGCCTCGGATCGGGTGCGGAACCGCTGCCGGTGGATGTACTCGACCTTGATGGTGGAGTTGAACGCCTCCGCGGCGGCGTTGTCCAGAGCGCATCCGACCCGGCCCATCGACTGCAGGACACCGAGACGGCGGCAGGCCTTGGCGTAGTCAGCGGCGGTGTACTCGCTGCCGCGGTCGCTGTGGAAGATCACTCCGTCCACCTGGCCGCCGCGGGTCGCGGCGGCCATGCTCAACGTGGCCTGGGTCAGGTCTACGTCGTGATGCGCGCTCATCGCGTAGCCGAGCAGCCGGCGGGAGTACAGGTCGATCACCGTGGCCAGGTAGAGCTTGCCCTCGTCGGTGACGACCTCGGTGATGTCGCCGCACCACAACACGTCCGGCGCGACGGCCGTGAACTGCCGCCGGACCCGGTCCGGTGCCACCGGGCGTTTGCCCTGCTTGGTGAGGCTGCGTCGGCGCTTGGGGGTGCGTCCGGCCAAGCCCAGCTGCGCCATGCGGGCCGCGACGGTGTTGGCCGACACCTGCCACCCGCCGGCGTGCAGATCGAGGATGATCCGCGGCGAGCCGTAGGTGCCGCCGGAGGCGTCAAACGCCGCCCGGATCGCAGCATCGAGGGCGTCGCGGCGGGTCTGCCGCGCGGTGGGTTGCCGGTCACGCCACTTGTCGAACCACGACTCACTCAGCCCCAGCGCCCGACAGGTCACCGCGTGCGGCACGGCGTGCTCGGTCCTCTGGGCGACGACGAACCCGGCCACAGTCACTTCGTCGCCTCCTTGACCCACAGGACCACGGATCGCTTGAGCACATCGCGCTCCATCGCCAGCTCGGCGTTCTCCTTACGCAGACGAGCCAGCTCGGCGCGTTCGTCCTCACCGAGACCGCCCGCGGCGGCCTCACCCCGAGCCCGCCGGTCCTGCGCCACCCAGTTCGCCAGGGTGCCGTCGTTGATCCCCAAGTCCCGAGCAACCTGCGCGATCGGCTTACCCGTCTCCCGCACAATCCGCACGGCGCCCTCGCGGAACTCCCGGTCAAACCGACGTCTCATCTCAGCCATGACCATCTATCCCCTTAGGTCCGGCCTCCACGCTATCGGGGGAACCTCAGGTCGGCCCTCAGGTCGCACACGCCTGGATGACCTACCAACACGCCCGCTACCCGCAGCTCCTCACCGCCCTACCCACACTGCTGGACACCACCCACGGCACCCGGAGCCTGCTAGTGGCCACCTATCGCCTCACCGCCGCCGTACTCATCAAACTCGGCCATCCGCACCTCGCGTGGCTCGCCGCCGACCGGGCCGTCACCACCGCCGCCGACGGCCCCACTCTCACCGCCACCGCCACGATCACCGTCACGCAGGCACTCCGCGCGCTCGGCCACCACCAACTCGCCCTCACCGCCGCCCTCACCGCCGCGGACAGGGCAGACGACCACGCCGTACGCGGAATCCTCTACCTCCAGGCCGGGCTCGCCGCTGCCAGCTCCGCTGATCGCCGCAACGCCCACGACCTGCTCGACCACGCCGCCGCCCTCGCCGATGTGGGTACCAGCGACACCGACCCGCTCCATACCAGCCTCGGACCAGCCGCCGTCCAATCGGCCCGCTTCCTCGCCGCCCACCACCTCGGCGACACCACCGAAGCCGTTCAACGACACGAACACACCATCCGCAGCGACGGGTGGCGACGGTTACCACCCGAACACCGCGCCGCCCACCTCATCGACGCGACCCGGGTGTACCTCGACACCGGCAACCCCACCCGCGCCCGGCAGACCCTACTCAACGCCGACAGCGTCGCCCCTGCCGAGGTCCGTAGCCGCCCGGTCGCCCGTACCCTGCTAGCCGAGATCATCCAAAGCGGACCGGTGGCGGCCGACGTAGTACGACTGGCCACCATCGTCGGCCTGACCCGACAGCCCTGACCCGCGCGACTCGCCCTTTCAGGGCTCGCCCGTCCACCTGAATTTGACGTCCGCCCAGCGAGCTGAACCGCGTTCGGACGAGCCGGCGGAGACCCTGCCGACGCTCTTCTGGCAGCAACTGCCGGTTGCTATCGTCAGCGCATGGTAGCGGGGAGTAAGGCGAACAGACGACGGTCGCGCAAGGCAATGTCCCCTGAGGAGCAAGCGCAGGCTGCCCGTGAGGTTCGGGGCGCAGTCGCCGACTTCCAGGAGGTGGCCTACGCCAACCTGCGGAAGGCGGTTGCCAACGTAGCCATCTTCTTCGGCTTCGTCGGCGTCTTCGCCATGGTCGCTGGCGTAGCCGATGGGCAGCGTCTGATCCCGATGACGATCCTCGTGCTCGCCGGCGTGGCCGGAGTGGCTTACTACCCCGCCCGGCAGCGCGAGCAGCTTGGCCTGCGGATTCTCCTGGTGTCCAGCGCGCTCCTGGTGATCGGGCTCGCCGGGCTCGTCTTCGTGGCATCGGTGCTCGAGAGGTGAGCTTATCCGTCGAGCCGACCGCGTTGGTCAGCTACTCGCCCGCTTACACGGAGTCGCGGACGATCGCCAGGCCGCAGCCGGCGAGGAACCCCGCCAACACGAGCCCAATACGGAGCCAGGGCACATCCTCAGTTCGCTTGATTCCGATCGACAGGGAGATGCCCACGCAGCTGGCGATGACCAGGCAGATGACGACGGACAACGTTCGGTACGCAGCGCCGTTCAAGGGCCACCAGGCCCAGGTGCCAAAGACCGCGGGCACGAACAGAAGGAGACTAAGACCAAGCAGCGGAATCGCGATCTTCCACCGCGTCCATGCGCTCATCGCTGGTGGCCCCTCTCAGGACGGCCATCGTCCTCTGCGTCGTCCTCGTCCAGCAAGGTCAGATCGCCCGCATCGTAAAATAGCCGAGCCTGCCGTTCGAACTCGGCCCGCTCGTCCGGAGACATCGCGTCGCGGCGGGCCATGGCCTCTGCGAACGAGGCATGCAACGCTGTAGCGTGCCACGACATCGAGGCAGTGGTCCGCAGGTCCGCCTCGCCGTCGAGGACATTGCGAGCCAGCGAGCCAAGAGGATCATCGGGTCCCCGGGTGTTCGCCAACTTGGCGAGCACGGCACGGGCAAGTGGCTGCTGGGTGATGTCGTTGTCGGTCATCGCTCCGCCAGGGCCGGGTGCTGATAGGGGTCTAGATCAGGAATCGATGCCACTTCAACGCCGGCTCTGACCATCTCGATCGAGCCAGCAATTCCTTTGAAGATCATTTCAGCGTTGCCGAAGATGGTGGAAATTTCGTCGTACAGGTCGTATGCCTGCCAGGCGTAGTAGGCAGCCACGCTGTAGCCCAGGACGGGACCCACACCGGTCTTGATCGTGGCCGTGCCTACAGCCGAGGCAGCGTTGATAACGATAAGCACATCGATGAGTTTGCCGATCAGAGCGGTGGCGGTTGAGAAGAGTTTCTTGGCCGCTTCGGCTGCACTGGTGTACAGGTCCGCGTACTGGTCGCAGACCGTGTGTAGTGCACGGGTCGCCACGCCGACATTGAGTTGGTACTCCTGCTCAGCCTCTGCCGCGTTGCCTCGCCACACGCTGGAAACGTCTGCTGCGCCGGTGATCAGGTTGCGGCCGACGTCATCCATCGCGTTGCCGAGGATTCGCCAAGCGGCGGCGCAATGGACGTAGGATTTCCAATCACCGCTGAGCGCTTTTCCCCAGCCCTCGAACGGGTCTTTTCCGAACAGCCACACGCTGATCTGCCGCAACCATGCACTCGGGCTGACCAGATCAGAGAGCTAGTTGATCTCAAATGTCTCGATACCGATGATATAGCTGGGAGTTACCAGTCGTGCCGTTGGCTCTGCCACATCCGTGAAGGGTGACCGAGGAGCCACGGGCCACAGGTCCGGTCTGGTTGGTCCAGCTAGCGTGCCACGGAGGCTGGACGGGTCGCGGGCGCCAGGGTAAGTCTGGTCGAGATCTGCTGCCACCTCTGCGTCAGATGTCGAGTAGTCGCGCTGAGCCAGATTCACTTGAGTCGCGGCGTTCCGCAACAGCGTCTTGAGTCGCTCCAGACCTTCGCTCATTTGGCGGTAAGCATTCCGATGAGGTCCGGCCAGAAGGAAGATGTAACCCTGCTGCTCAAAGGTCAAATCACAATGCCGGGCCAGATAGTGGGATCCCTCTGCTGCATCTTCCGATGCTCGATGCAGAACGTTGTATAAACCATCCATGCCGTTAACGTCTACGTAGAACCCACTCATCCGGTCACCTTCACTCCCCCGCCACCTTGGATGATCGCACGCGATCACACCGAACGTCCACGGTCGCCGTCGCGCCCCGGGCGTACCGCGCCGTGGTCGAGAGGTGACTGTTCGGTACGCCCACTTCTCACTAGGCTCCACCGGGTGGGCGCGGCCGGGCAGCCCGGCCCACCGATGGGGGAGGCGACCATGGCGGTGCATCACGAATCGGCGTTCGGTGACGCGATCGTCGCCGCGCTGCTGGCCAACGGTTGGGCGGGGGCGATCGGGCCGACTACCGTCCCGACCTCGGTCTCGACTCTGCGCAGCTCTTCACCTTCATCGGCGCGACCCAGGCCGAGGAGTGGGAGGAGCTGGTCACCCGCTGTGGCGGTGACCAGGAGGCCGCCCAGCGCGAGTTCGTCAAGAGGCTCGATCGGGCGATCACGGACGACGGCCTGCTCGACGTCCTCCGCAAGGGGTTCAAGATTCACGGTCTGCGGTTCCGGGTGGCGTACTTCAAGCCGTCGTTCGTGGAGTCGGAGGCGATCCTGGCCGACTACCGCCGCAACCGGCTCACCGTCGTGCGGGAGTTGGCGTATGCGACCAAGCAGGCCGACCGGGGCAACCGGCTCGACCTGACGCTGTTCGTCAACGGCATCCCGGTGGCCACCGCCGAGTTGAAGAACCCGCTCACCGGCTCCGGGGTGGAGCACGCCAAGGAGCAGTACCGGAGCAAACGTGACCCGACCGAGCTGATCTTCTCCCGTCGGGTGGTGGCGAACTTCGCCGTCGACCCGGACATGGTCTTCGTCACCACCCAGCTTCGCGGCAAGCCGACCGTGTTCCTGCCGTTCAACACCGGTAGCGCCGGGCCGGGTCGTCCCGGCGGTGAGGGCAACCCGCCGGCCACCGAGCACGGCAGGTACGCCACCTCCTACCTGTGGGAGGAGATCTGGCACCGGGACAACTGGCTCGACCTGCTGGAACGCTACGTGCACCTGCACCAGGAAAAGGGCGCGGGTGGGCGTACCCGAAAGGTGTTGATCTTGCCCCGCTATCACCAGTGGCATGCGGTGAAGCGGCTGACCGCGCACGCGGCCCGGCACGGCGCCGGGCACAACTACCTGGTGATGGCCTCGGCCGGCTCAGGCAAGTCGAACACCATTGCCTGGCTCGCCCACCGGCTGTCGTCGCTGCACACCCCGAACGACCCGGCGGCGCTCGACCCGGACGCGCTCGCCGCGGGCGTGAAACCCGGCAGCCCGGTCTTCGACAAGGTCCTCATCATCACCGACCGGCCGAACCGGACTCCCAGCTCCGGGACACCGTCGGCAGCTTCGAGCAGACCGCCGGGCTCGTCGTGAAGATCGACGATCGGTACGGCGCGAAGTCGGAGCAGCTCGCCAAGGCACTCTCCCAGGAGACCGGCAAGATCCTCACGGTCACCCTGGCCACCTTCCCGGCGCTCGTGGATTACCTCAAGCGCAGCCCGACCGAGATCCGGGGCAGCCGATTCGCGATCGTCGTGGACGAGGCTCATTCGTCGCAGTCCGGTGAAGGTGCCACCGACGTTCGGCGCGTGCTCCGCGACCTCGGCCTCGACGCCGACTCCGACGACCCGGGCGCGATCAGCGCCGCCGGGCCCCAGACCGCCGAGGAGAAGCTCGCCGCCAGCGCCCGCAGGCGGCAGCGCAGCGCCAACCTCTCCTACTTCGCCTTCACCGCCACGCCGAAGCACAAGACCCTCGAAGACTTCGGCACCCTCGGCGAGGACGGCAAGTACCACCCGTTCCACACCTACTCGATGCGGCAGGCGATCGACGAGGGCTTCATCCTCGACCCGCTGCGCAACTACGTCACCTACGACACGTACTGGAAGCTGGTCAACGAAAACCCGGATGAGCGGGAGGTCAGTTCCCGGGCGACCGCCCCCAGGCCGCTGTTGGCGGTCCAGGTGGCGGTCTCCGCCGCCGGACGGTAGATCTCGGTCAGGTGACCATGCCCCTGGTTGAGCCATTCGGGTAAGGCGAGGTCGATCATGACCATGCGCGAGGTGAGCCTGGCAACGTCGGCGATGCCCGACTGGACACCTCCGCCCGCTCGAATCGCGAGCCCTTCCGGTGTCCGGGGTCCCTGTCCTGGAGGAACGTGGCTGGCCAGGATGTCACCGATCACGCCGACGACATCTGCGACCCGGTTCAGCGAGCGGGCCGGTTCGGCAGTCACCGGGGCGGGAGAGGGCGGGAACTGCCGCTCGACGATGCTGGCGGCCCGAAGCCCGACGTAGAGCTGGGTCAACCGCTGGCCGCGTCGCCGCAGGATGGTCGAGGCGCCGGCTCGATCGGGCACTTCAGGTATTGGGCGTCCGCCGACCAGTAGCTCGGTCACTCGGGCCAACTGTGCGTAGACGGCAGACCTGGCAATCACGACCGGGTTGATGTCTGCCGCGCTGCCGGCGGGCCGCTGTTCCATCGCTGCAGCTGCCATACGTACGGCCCGCTGCGCTTCCCTGTGCCAGTGGCCGATGGTCATGCCAGGGCCGCCGCCGCACGCCGTAACTGCTGGGCACCGGCGTCGTGGTGGAGTCGACGAGCCAGGTCGTCTCGCCCGTCGGCGGCCAGCCGCTCGTGGTACCGCGCAAGCTGCTCCACCAGCGTAGCCACAGCCAGCCGGGTGGCAGCGTCGTCGCGAACCGGTGCCGCTGCGTCAACGACCACGTCGTCGTGATCCGGGTGGAGCCTCGCCCGAATGTCGAGCAGTTCCAGGCCGAAGTGGTCCCAGGCGAAATCGGTCCCGGCCAGGCGCTTCCAGGCTTCGATCGCCAGCTCGACGGCTGCTGCCGCAGCGGTGTCGTCTGCAGCGTCCGTCAGTCGAGCGCCGACCTGTCGCGTTGCCTCGATGTACTCCATGCCGCCAGCTTCTTTCGACGTCAGCAAGGTCGTTCACTCCGTTCGGTCGGTTTCTCAAAGGTCAGTTCGTGGTCAGGGTTCGCCGGTAATCGGCCGGACGTTCGCGAACGGTCTATCCGCTGCTGCTCGCAGCGAGCAGGTCAGGCAGGAGTTTGCGCAGCAGGGCGTACGTGACCGGCGCAAGGTCCTCGGGCACCTCGGCCTCGCGGACCCGCATCAGCTCCCCCAGGAGGTTGCGCAGCTCCGCGGTGTGTCCCTCGGCGTGGGCGGCTCGCATGATGTCGTGCCAGGGCCCGTCGTCGCCACGCTCCGGGTCGGCCAGCCAGGCTTGCTGCACGGCCCATCGAGCACCAGTTGGATCGCCGGCGTCGAGGTAGAGCTCGGCGAGTTCGTGGGCGGCGACCCGACGGCTGGCGTCCTTGACCTGCTGATCGGGCCACAGTGCGTCGGTGAGCTGCTCGGCGGAGGCTCCACGGGCTCCACGTTGGGCGAGATAGACGATGAGTTCGGCGTGGAAGCGGCGGCGTTGGTCGGGTACCGGTCCGGGCGCGTCGACCGTGACCGCGCCGAGGACGCTGATCCGTGGTCGGATGGTGTCCTGCTCGCGCCAGGCCCGCAGGTCCGAATCCAGCTGCGGGTCGGCTTGGCGGCGTCGCTGTCGGATCGCAGCGGTGACCTCGCGCCGTGGGGTGGCGACCGTGTGGGTGTACTCGACGCGGGGCACGGCAACGATGGGGTCCAGCCGAGCTGCTGTATCGACAGAAGCGGTGGCGCTTACTGCCGTGACCGGCTCGTCCGCCGTCAGCAGGGCGAGCACGGAGCCAGCGGCATCGGTGCCGTCCGCCCATGCTTCCGGCTCGGGTGCCGGCGGGGTCTGCTCGTCGGTGGCGGCCCGGGCCTGCGTCATGATCTCGACGAGCGGTTCCAGCTCGCGTACGGGTAGTCCTGCCGCCGCCCCTTCGACGAGGAGGAACGGCAGGGCGAGGTGCAGTTGACCGTCCTGGTTGACGATGGCGGTGTTCGGGCCGGCGGTCGCCTGGGCTCTGGTTGTACTGACCACGGCGACGGCGCACCGACCGGCGCCTCGCAGTTCCTTACCGAGCTCGTCGAGCACGCCAAGACCGTCCTCGTCGGGTTCGGCGACGAGCAGGACCTGGGGTGCCCACGCCTCGCCGACGTCGGTGATCCGACCGGCGAAGGTGTCCGCTGCGCCAGCTGCGCCAAGCGCTGCCGTCACGGCCGCCGCTCGCCGCTTCGGAGGGGATTCCCCCGTAGAGGCCGCAGGTGCGGATGGTCCAGTAGCCGTCGGTCCGCTCCCCGGAGGGCGGCGAGGTCCGCCTGACGTAGCAGGAGCCGTCCCACACGCCGAGGCCGTCGACCACACAGGGCACGGCTTGGCCCTCGTAGCTGCAGCCCTGGCCGGCACCACCACCGCCGTTGTTGCTGCCACCGTTGTTGCCGCCACCCTCGCTGCCCGGGTTCTCGACCACCCAGTAGCAGTTGCCGAGCGCGTCGCAGTGCTCGTGGTCGGCGTGCGCCACGCCGGGTGCGAGCAGCGCGCCGCTGCCGACCGCCACGACCAGGGCCACGACCGCTCGCCGGATCAGCATGGCCGCTCCGTTGGGCGTTGACCTCCCGGATGCGCCACTGACCGTCGTCGAACAGTTCCGCCTTGGCGATCACCACGTACCTGGTGGCCTGCCCCTCGGTGCGCACCGATTCGCCGGTCTCCTTGGAGACCACGTCCCACTTTTCGCCGTCGAAGCAGTCCTCGATCTCGGCGGTGAAGGGCCGCTGGCTGGTGTCGACGCTGTTCACCTTGGGTGCCGAGGTTGGCTGGCCCTTCGTGACGAGCCCCTGCTGGAATTTGATCAGCAGGTCCTGGCGCACGGTGAGTAGCGCGGGGTCGGCCACGAACTTGTCGAGCTTCGCGTTGTAGTCGCCCTTGTTCGAGGCGGTGACGTAGGCCTTCACGTAGTTCCGGTAGGCCGCGAGCGCCGCCGTGCCGGCGTCGACGTCCTCGGTGTTCACCGTCGGGGACGGGGATGCCGATTCAGTCCTTGTGGTACGGCTCGGGTCGGCAGCCGGCTCCTCACCCGTGCAGCCAGTTACTCCGCCATAGTCCGAAACGGCCAGGCAACATGCTCCTACCCTGCGGGCTGTGCTCGCGGTGGCGATCAACGTGATACCTCCTCAGGTCACCCAGAGCCACTGTCGCCGGGCCGCCGGCAAGGAATGGCTCCCCACCGAGCGACCCAGCGACCCCTCCCATAAGCGGCGGCCGGGCAGCGGCACCGATGACGGTGACCCCTGCTGACGGCCGAGTGCGCGAGCGAGCATCGCGAAATGCACTCCCGATGCACGCCGCGCGGAGCCGAGCCCTTGCACTGATGGATCCCCCGTTCGGATGGTCGGAACAGGCAAAACACCGACCACACAACATGCGTTGAGCAGTTCTGCGTAAGCACTCAACAGGCGTTGCTCCAAACAGGAGCGAGCATACGCTCACTTTGCGTGTTGATGTCAACACCTGTTTTACTGGGACCCGCATCTGCGACACTGGCGTTTAGTCGTTGAAGGGTGGCGAGTGATGACCGACGATCAACATGTTGAGCAGGAACTACCGCCCCTCGACAACCTTGCCGCCCGGCTGGAGTACCTGTTCGAAAAAATCCGCCCCACCGCCGACGAGCTCGGCGACTCCCACGAACCTGGCCGGAAGTACACCAACAAAGAGATCGCCGACAAGATCAATGCCACGGCGAGCGAAACCGGTGTCACCATCAGCGCCGCCTACATCGGAGAGCTGCGCCGCGGCGTGGCCAGCGATCCCCGCACCTCTCACATACGTGCTCTGGCCTCGGTATTCGGTGTGAACACCGGCTACTTTGTGGACGACGCCGCCGCACGGCGCATCCAGGAACAGCTCACGCTGCTCAGCGAGCTTCGCCGGATGGACGTCAAGCAGGTAGCGCTGCGCCAGGTCCTCACCGACACCGGACTATCCGCCACAGACACACAGCTCATCGAGCAAATGGTGGCCCGATTGCGGGCCGTGGCCGAGGGCAACAGCCCCGGCGAAGAACGTGCCGCACCGGACGATCGCACTTGACCGTGCACATCCTTCGGTGGCAGTACGCTGACGAGCAGGGGAAAGCTGACGTGAGTTTGCACCGACTGCGCAAACGCTGCGAGAAGATCGTCGCCGAGCTTGAGGTACCGGAGCCATTCGAGATCCGGAAGCTGTGCGATGCGCTCGGAGAACAGCGCGGCCGGCCCATCCACCTGGTGCCGATCAAGCTTCCCGCCCAGACGGTATGCGGTATGTGCGTGCCGACCGGCGAATTCGACGCCATCTTCTTCGAGCAGGACACCTCGCCCCTGCACCAACTGCTGATCATCGGCCACGAGTTGGGGCACCTGATCGCCGGCCACCGGGCGACCGAGGTGTTGGACGCCGACGCCTCACGCCTGTTGCTGCCGGACCTCGATCCGCAGTTGGTCCAACGCAGCCTCGGCCGGAGCAACTACGCCGCCGCGGAGGAGCGCGAAGCCGAGATGATCGGCTCGCTGCTACTACGACGGGCCCGTGAAGGGCACAGCGACGCGGACGACGAACCGCTCGACAGCACGCAGGCTGAGCTGTACGGCCGACTGCGGCACCAGCTGGAAAACCCACACAGGTAGCGCGCGATGGACACATTCCTCTACGCCGTATGCGCGGTAGCCGGCTGGTTCGCGCTCGGCTACATGCTGCGTCTCCAGCGCCGGCATCCCAGCCATGTCCGGGGCGCAATCTGTGTCGGACTCGGGGCGTTCGCCGCCGGGATCACCGTCGCGATCCCGCCGATCGCCACCGCGATCGATGAGGTATCGGGCATGCCCAATCTGGCCAAGCTCATGTCCCACGCCGGCGCACTCACCATCTCCGCGAGCGCAGAGAACATGCTCCTCTACCTGGCGCTACCCCCGGCGAAAGCCGCCGTTCGCGCCCGCTGGTGGATCTGGGTCACCGCGTCCGCGTTCCTCGTCATGACCGGCCTGTTCGCCTACACCCTCACCTACGACGAGCCGGTGCTGCTGACCGTCGAGTACGCGACGGACCCCGTCGTCACCGCCTACCTACTGATCTTCCTGGTACTCGGCTTCTTCGCCTACTGCTTCGACATCACCCGACTGTGCTGGAGCTTCGCCCGGATCTGCGGGCGCCCCTGGCTGCGCCGCGGCCTCCGCATCACTGCGGTAGGTGCCGCCTTCGCCCTGCTCTACAGCCTCAACAAGGTGGGCTATCTCATTGCCTACTGGGCCGGCTACCAACCGACCGGCGAGCGGGAGATCGCCGCCGTGCTGGTGACCATCGGCGCGCTGCTCATCACGATCGGCCTCACCATGCCAGCCTGGGGACCCACCCTCCGGTTCACGCGACGGTGGGAGGACTTCCACTCGTACCGCCGCCTCGAACCACTCTGGCGAGACCTCATCACGGCCCTACCCGAACTCGAACTCGACCCGAACCTGCGCCGTCCTCTCACGGCTTTGCGCGACATCGACTACGCGTTGACCCGCCGGGTCGCCGAGATCCGCGATGCCCGCCTGGCACTACGGCCGTACCTGGATGTCGGTGTGACCGCCCTGGCCGAACGGTTCGCCGAGCAGGCAGCACTGACCACGGACGAACGGCGGGCAGCTGTCGAGGCAGCCCACCTGGCCTGCGCCCTGCGTCGGCGTCGCGCGGGCATCGTGGCCACGCATCCGCAGCCCGCCGACGAACTGCACCGCCCAGGCGGCGGCTATGCCGGGGAGGTCGCCTGGCTGACGCTCGTCACCGATGCGTATGCCCAATCACCGGTGGTGGCCCAGACGCTCGCCGCCGAGGACTACCCGCAACCGACGGCTGGAGACGCCCGCCGATGAGAGGCCGCTACCGGAACCTGGCCAGTATCCGTGCTCTGGATCCCGAGCAGGACTACCTGGCGATCTACCAGACGATGCTGCGCTACGAGTTTCCGTGGGACATGAAGCTCGGCCTCAACCTCGCCTTCAACCGCTCCTTCTCCATCCCGGCCATCGCCGCGGTGCACACGGCCACCGGCGAGCTGACGGAACGCACCCAGAAGCGGCTCGACGACACCGGCCTGCTCATGTACGAGATGGTGCTCAACGGCTTCGAGCAGCCACGCGGCCGAGACGCCCTGCGACGGGTCAACCAGATCCACCGCCCGTACGACATCCCCAACGACGACTACCTGTACGTCCTCGGCTGCCTGGTGGTCATCCCCACCCGTTGGCTGCAGCAGTACGGCTGGCGCCGCCCCTGCTGCCACGAGCTCCAGGCCACCTACGTGTTCTATCGAGAGTTGGGCCGGCGGATGGGCATCGCCGACATCCCCGAGTCCTACGAGGACTTCGAGGCTTGGTTCGACGCCCACGACGCAGCCCACCTGAAGCCCAACGACGACGCTGCCGCCATCGAGCGCGCCACCCGCATGCTGATGCTCACCCGCATCCCCAAACCCCTCGCTCCACTCGGCAACGCCCTGGTCAGCGCCACGTACGACGCACCACTGCGCCGCGCCATGCAGGTCGACGAACCAGCCTGGCCTGTCCGGACCGGCCTGCACCTGGCGCTGAAGGCACGCGCACGGCTCCAACGCTGGTTCGGAACGCCACCGACCACGCCGCTGTTCGCCGACGGCATCAACACCACGACCTACCCCGACGGGTACGACATCAGCCAACTCGGTCCGCGCTTTCGGGGTCGATCCAGCCGACCTGGGAGATCAACCGGGACGTGCGACGCTGGTAACGCTCTAGTACGGCAGCCGCCATTGGCTAGTTGACCAGGGCGTATTCGCGGTTGAGTCTGGTGCGTTGGTGGAACCAGCGGGCGCGGGCTTGGTGGCGGCGTCGCCAGGTGCTCC
>NZ_JBXUOW010000074.1:0-22521 GCF_057196645.1 Micromonospora sp. ATLC16 | reverse complement strand
CCGCCGCCCGCCTCGACCAGGCGCTGGCCGAGCGGGCCGCCGCCGCGTCCGCGCTGCGCCGGAGCGCGGCAGAGCGATCGCTGCCGGTCGACCGGCTCGACGACACCGCCGAAGCGGTGAGCCGCTTCGAGAAGGGCGGGGTACGCCTGGAGGGCGCACGGACAGCCGCCGCGCGTGCCACCGAGCAGGAGGATCAGGCACGGCAGCGGCACGACGAGGCAGTCGACCGGCTCACCGCCGGGGCGGAGACCGCACGCACGGCCCGTGCACGGCACCAGGAGAAGGCGGAGGCGTACCGGACGTTGCGCGACAGCGTGGGCGCCGACGCGGAACGGGTGCTGGCCGACGTGGCCCGAACCGCCGACGCGATCATCGAGGCGGAGCAGGCCGTCGAGCAGGCTCGCACCTCACTCGGTGCCGCCCGGGAGCGGCGGGTCGCCGCGCTGACCCGGGTGGAGCTGGGTGAGCAGGCCCTGGTTGCCGCCGTTGCCGAGGCGCAGCACGACGCCCAGCGGCTGCGCCCGTACGCCCAGCCGGACCTGCTGGGCCTGCTGCGCTGCCCCACCGACCTGCGCTGGCCGGCGCAGACTACGAACGACGACCTGCATCCGCAGGTGGCAGCCCTGCACGAGGCGATCCTCGCCGCCACCCGCGAGCTGAGCCCCACCGAGACGTCGCTGAAGCAGAGCGCCACCCGGCTCACCACCGCGCTGACCGACCTGCAGGCACAGCTGCCCGCCGCCGGCCTCGACCACCGGCCCGAGTGGGACACCGACGACGGGGTGATCGTGGTCCGGGTCGCCGACGAGCAGGGCCTCACCCCCGTCGCCCACTTCGCCGACCGGATCAACCGCGAGCGCCGCGACCAGGAGCAACTCCTGACCGACTCCGAGCAGCGGGTGCTGGAGGACGCCCTGCTCGGGCAACTCGCCCGGCAGATCCACCACCGGACCATCGAGGCCCGCGACCTGGTGGCGGCGATGGACGGTCAGATGCGCGCCCGGCGCATGTCTTCGGGGCTCACCGTCGGCGTCGGCTGGCGGCTCGCCGACGACCTCGACGCCGAGCAACGCGACGTGTGCAAGCTCCTCGAACGCGACCCGGCCCGGCTCGGGCCGGCCCAGCTCACCACCATGCGCCGGCACTTCGCCGCCCGGATCAAGACGGCGCGCGCCGCCGCGCCCGAACGGCCCTACCGGGAACTGCTCAGCGACGTCCTCGACTACCGGCAGTGGCGCACGTTCGCGTTTACCCTGCACCGGCCCGGCGGCGGCACGGAGGCGCTGACCCGGGCCCGACACAGCCAGCTCTCCGGCGGCGAACAGTCGGTCTCCCTGCACCTGCCGCTGTTCGCCGCCGCCAACGCGCTGTTCGGCTCGGCGCGACCCGACGCACCCCGGCTGCTCGGCCTCGACGAGGCGTTCGCCGGCGTGGACGACACCGGCCGGGGTGAGCTGATGGCGCTGGCGAAACAGTTCGACCTGGACCTGTTCATGACCGGCTACGACCTCTGGGCCACCCACCCGGCGGTCAGCGGTGCCGCCCACTACGACCTTTCCCACTCCGCCGTGGAACACGCCGTGTCCACCGTGCTGCTGGTCTGGGACGGCTCGACCAACATCGCCGACTTCGACGGAACCCTGGCCCGTGCGCTCGGCTCCCCGCAGACCCGCCGCGCCCCCGGTGGTCACGGCGAAACCGACCGGACCGGCGTCCTGCTCGACCTCGCAGACGAATGACCGACGAGCGCGGCGCGCGGCCGCCGGACCGCTCCGCCGCACTCCCGTCGCTCGTGTCGACCGGGCGGCACCGGCCGGGCGGTCCGGCGGACCTCGTGGATCAGCCCGGCTGGCGGCGGTTGCTGGCGGCCGCCCGGCGCAGCCTGGAACGCACCGGTGGCCGGCTCGACACCACGGTGACGCTCGCCACCCCCACTGACGACGAACGTCTTGTGATCATCGGCATCACCGGCACCCACCGGTCCGCCACGGCGGCCCGTCTCAGCATCCGGCTCAGCGACGTGGACGAGCACCTACGCGCCGCGCACGGAGTCGGCGTGATCGAGGTGCTCGCCGCGACGGCCCCGCTACGTAACCGACCGTCCGACCTCAAACGCGAGGCGGTGGCCCGCGACGCCGTCCTCGCTGTGGCCAACGACGGCCGACACGCCGACAGCGCGTGGTACGCCGAATGGCTCGACGGCCTACGCCGCGATGGCACCCTGACCCGCGTCGTCCGCACCGGACTGCCGTTCGAGGACGTGATCCGCGTCTTGGACGCACTGCCCGCGGCCGACGAGCCGATACCGGTCTTCGCCGACCGGGTGCTGGAGGACACGAAGGCCCTCACCGACGGGCCGCTGCGCGGGCTCGTCCTTCGTGCCGTCGCCACCTGGCAGCAGGCGGCGCTCCCGGTCGACGGTGAGCGGGAACGGGCGTTGTGGGAGTCGGTCGGTCTGGTCCCGGACGACCTCGCCAGCCAGGTGCTGGTGCTCAACGTACCGGCCACCGGCGGGCTGGTCGGGCGGTGGCTGACGGAGTCCGCGCAGGCGGGTGTGCCGATGCGGGTCACCCTGCACCAACTGCGCCTGGCACCGCTGGCCCTGACCTGCGGCGAGGTCTATGTCTGCGAGAACCCCGCCGTGCTGCGCGCCGCCACCACCGCGCTCGGGACCCAGGCCCCACCGCTGATCTGCACCGAAGGGGTGCCGTCGGTCGCCGTTCACACGCTGCTGTGCGCCGCTCAGGGAGCGCTGATCCGGTGGCGCAACGACTTCGACTGGACCGGCGTACGACTGACGGCGGCGGCTCTCCAGCGGTATCCGGGCGCGGTTCCGTGGCGGATGACCGCGGCTGACTACCTGCCGGCGGCGGGCACCGGCACGGCACTGCTCGGTACGCCCACTCGGACGCCGTGGGACGAGTCGCTGAGCGAGTCGATGCGGCGTACCGGCCGAGCGGTGATGGAGGAACGGCTGCTCGACCGGCTCATCGCCGACCTACGGGCGGTCGGAGCCAGATAACGGCAGGCAGGTGCTGCTCGTTGGATGCCGCAGATCGAAAATACGGCCGTTATTTGTGACGCCGTGCCCACACCGCACCTGATCCCCGGCCGCGCCGCCGTGCAGGTCGACGCGACCAGAGCAGGTACGAAGTCGACGCGGTGCTCGAGAACCGAGCTGGTCAGGTGGTCGGGATCGACGTCAAGGCAGCCACCACCGTCGGATCCGACGACTTCCGCGGGCTACGCCGACTCGTCGACCGACTCGGCGACGACTTCATCGCCGGCATCGTCCTCCACACCGGAACCTCCACGCTGCCATTCGGCGACAGGCTCCGCGCCATGCCGGTCAGTGCCCTGTGGCAGGCTCCCGTCCCGACAGAGGCGGTGACGACGGAGCGGGCATGACTCCCCGCGTCCGCCGCGACCGTGATGCGATGGCCTCACGGAGTGACTCCGCAGGTCCTTCCGCTCCCGACGCGGTCAGTCGAGGGTGAGCCGTAGCTCGGCGTCGTACCAGCCGTCGGAGGCACACCAGCCTCGCAACCGGCAGCGGTGCGTCCGGGTGCCCTCGACCGCCTCTGCGTACGCCTGCTCGTGGTTGGTCGGGATTCCGGCCCGGGTCAGGTCCGTCAGCCGCGGTGCGCCCATCGGATCGTCGGCGGCCACGATGAACGAGCCGTCCAAGGTGCCTACCAGTTGCTGAAGTGCGCGGTGCAACGGCTCCACCGCACCGATGTCCGGCCGGTGGTGGGGGTCGACACCGTCGCGCAGGAGCAGCAACGCCCCGTCGAGCACTGTCACCGCTGCGGAGGCTGACTTGCCGCTGCTGTCGGCGTGGAAGAAGTGCAGTACCGGGAAGGCCAGATGTCGTTCGCCGAGTCGGACGAGTTCCGGGGTGAGGCTGGTGAGGTGCTGGGTGAACATGGGGGCGAACTGCCCGTCGGCCCAGCCTCGGCGGACGATGTCGGCCGGATCGGCGCCCAGGGCGCTGACGTGACCGGCGATCGTGCGCTTGTCGACCACGGCGGACACCACCTGCATGAGGTAGGTGATGCCCAGGGTGACCAGGAACAGGCCGGTGAGCACGGCGCCGTTCGTCGCGAGCTGCGCACCCGTGGTTCCCGGCGTGTAGTCACCGACGCCGAGGGTGAAGATCGAGAACCCGGTGTAGTAGAACCTGGACCAGGCGTCGGCGGGACGGCCGAACTGGTCGAGCACCAGTTCCGGGGCGGCATTGAAGACCAGGAACCAGCCGAGCCACAGCCCGGTGACCCAGGCCGCGAAGGTGGCCACCAGCACGCTGGTGCCGGACCAGCGCAGCAGTCGGTGCCGGCGAGGCCCACGGCCGGCGAGTCCGCGGATCAGACGCCACACGCCCTGCGACACGTGTCGGGTGAGCCAACCGGCCCCTCCCGTGAGTGACAGCGTCGTCTGCGCCGCGTCCAGCAGGACCGCCCCCACCACCAGCAGCCCGGCCGAAACCCACAGCACACCCATCGTGCCACCCCCACAACGCCCGGCATCTCGACTCGGAAGACGCTCCGTCCGAATCAACCTCAGGCATGGTGCCCACCTGCGCAACTTGGGAGGTCGGGCCTCTGCCCGGGCCGGAGGCAGTGACGGCCACGCCCTCGTGGGCTAGGCCGACGCGATGGGGCGATCCACCGCACCTCCTGTCACCGCCCGCCGCCCTCCACCGAGCCGTCCCCCCTCCCACCTCGCCCCTGTCCAGGCGGAGAATCAACGCCCGATGGGGACCACGTACGGGAAGGAGTCGGAGCGGGCGTCCTTGTTCGTATCAGGGGTGAGGCCAGAGTTGATTCCCGTGTTGACCGCGAGCGACAACATCACCTCGGGGGCATTGTCGGCAAGCGTCCGGCCGTTGACCTTCGCGAAGCCATAGTTCGCGGGCGTGCCTACCTCGTAGGGCAGCACGTCCGGGTAAACCCAGCGCGCCACGTTCCAGCCGTACGCCTCGGGGTCCTCGGAGGTGCCGTTGGCGGCTACGGTGCCGGCAATCGCCTTGGCGATATGGTCCCCGTCCTCCTTCAGGTCGTCGCTTGGGTGACGAGTGTTCGCCGGGTTGGAGAAGTCGGTGTCGTGGGGCCAGAAGATGGGCCACATCATCGGGCGGCCGGCACGGTTGATCTGCCGCCAGCCGCCAGCATCCGTGGCAAGCTTGGTGACGGCCCACACACCGATGGTCGTGCCATCTGCAAAGGCCGACTCCTCAACGATCTCCAAGACGATCGAATCGACGGTGGTGTTGGCGAAAGTGTTCTTCGCCTTCTCTGGCTTCCACGTGGACCGGTCCAGCTTCGCGCCCTTGGCGACAGCGCCGTTGACGGTAGCGAGCAGGTCCAGGTCGACGTAGAACGGGTCGGTGATTCGCCCGGCCCACACCCGAAGTCGCTGCCCGACCACCACCTCCTCGCCGGTGCGGCCCTGTGCCACCACCAGGCCCGTCGCGGTGTCGTCGCGGGCTTCTGCACCGGTAAGCACGGACAGGGTCAGGTCCTGCCCACGACCGTCGAACTCACCAAAGGTGAAGCGGTAGGTCAACTCCTCCTTCGTCGAGCCGTTGATGAGGAGCTTGAACTCGTACCGCCCCTCATGGTGGAAGCCCGGCTGAAGGTCGACGTTCGTGACCGAGCTGTTCACATCCATCACCAGTACAGCCCCGCGTTCGCCAGGGAAGACGAACAGGTCGTCCAAGTACAGCTGCCCAGTCTGGGCCGCGTGTGGGGTGTCGAGATGATGCGACATCGTTGGCTCCCGAAGTGATGCTGTGACAAGACAGCCCGAGGCTAAAGCCTAGAAACCTCACCAACTATGGGATTACGCGCATATCACCGGCAAGAGGACGAAAGCCACGTCAGCCGGACGCCCGCTACCTCCAAGCCCTGGAAGAGATCTTCCTGATCAAGCGGATCCCCGGCTGGTCCCGCAACCTCGGCACCCGCTCCACCGCCGCGCCGGCGAAGCCCTCAGCTGGACGTGGCGGAGGTCAGGCCGCCGCGCGGCTGGGCCACGTCCTCCTCGATCGCGGCCTGGCAGTTCTCGGCGGCGCTGACCTTCCGGGCGATCACTCCGATCAGCACTCCGTAGATCACCTTCGAGGTGATGTCGGCCAGTGTGTAGGTGATCTGCCGCGCCACCACCCCGTCGGCGGAGTCCCACATCGCCGGCATGAGATAAGCCCCGGGATAGAGCGTCCAGGAGACGAGGATCAGCCACCACACGGACCGGGCCGGCCCACGGGCGGCGCGGGGCAGCCGGCGCAGGTTGCCGAAGATGAGGCGGGCCACCAGGGCGAGCAGGAACAGGAAGAAGACGGCGCTGACCAGACCCCAGATCCAGAACGGCCAGGACCTGTCCATCTCGTAGAACTGCCCCGCATAGCCGGTGTAGATCATCGCCAGGCCGGCGGCGACGAACAGCGCCCAGGTGCGGTGGAAGCGCTGGCCGGTGACACCGAGCACCACCAGCAACTGGATCAGCAGCACGGGCACGTCGATGGACCAGTTCATGTACCGGTAGCCGTTGGAGAACAGGGTGTCGGTGTTGACGAACGCGCTGCCGTTCCAAGCGAACGCCTGGGACCAGCGCTGCGACAGCACCCAGAGTTCGAAGAACGCGGAGATCATGACCACTGCTGAGAGCACCGAGGCGAGCCGGTACCGCGGAGCGATACCGGACATCGTCAGCAGGAAGTAGACGAGCCCAGCCGCCATGACGGCGTAGCCGAGGGTCAGCACGTGCGAGACCAGCGTGTACTGGATGACGTTGTAGCCGAACTCGTTCTCGAAGTTCATGCCGCTGGCCCGCCTTCCCACCGGGATCGTCGCCGATTGCGGAACGTGGTGCCGCGTCTCCCGCGATCGGGCTTATTCCCCCTTGTACCCCAAAAGCATTCACATCCATCCTAAGCTGACATCAAGGGAGCGGTCCCTCATTTCCGAGAGCCGGGCTTGGCTAGGGAGTTGCCGTGGAGTTCTGGCTGTGGTTCTACGTCGCCGCCATGGCGGCCGGTGTCGCGCTCTTCCGCTCCTGGCGGGCCGACCCCAAGGGCATCCCGCCGGTGGAGTACGCGGTCGCCACGGCCATTCCGCTCTGGTCGGGATTCTGGTACGTGGTGATGGCAGTAGGCGGCGGTCGGACCGCCGTCGCCGACCAGACGACGTTCTGGGCCCGGTACGCCGACTGGGTGGTCAGCACCCCGCTGCTGCTGATCGCCCTCTCGCTCACCGCGATGCACGCGTTGCCGGACAAGCGATGGGGACTGGTACGCGCGCTCGTCGCCGCCGACATCATCATGATCACAAGCGGCTTCCTGGCTGACCTCATGGAGAGCCCGACCTGGCGATACGGCCTCTACTTCCTCGGGGTGGTGGCCCTTGTGGTGGTCTTCGGGCTGATCTGGGGACCGCTGCGGGCCACCGCAGCCCGGCAACCGGCCCCCATGTCGAGGGTCTTCACGCAGGTGGCGCTCCTGCTCAGCGTGCTCTGGGTCGGCTACCCGCTGATCTGGATCCTGGGGCCGTCCGGGTTCGGGCTGTTCGGGGACACCACCGACACAGCCCTGTTCGTGATCCTGCCGATCCTGTCCAAGGTCGTGTGGAGCGCGGTCGACCTGGGCCTGCTGCGGCGCCTGTCCGACCGCGGCCTACTCACCGTCGCGTGACCCCGGCCTCCCGTCAGGTCGTCCGGCCGGTTCGATCTCCGCCCGACGACTGGCTACTGCGCCGGGTCGGCCGCTCGGGCCCGATCGCACTGACTGGCCTCACCTGCCTGGGCCTGCTGTTACCGGGCGTGACGGCCTGGGCGGGAACCCTTCCGCTGCTCGTGGGCCTGCTGATCGGCCTGCCACACGGCGCCGTTGATCATCTGGTACCGGCCTGGATCTCCGCCAAGGCCCGGCCGCTGCGGAGCACCGTCGGGCTGCTGCTCGCGTACATCGTGACGGCCACCGCCACGGTTGCGCTGTTCCTCTGGGCACCCGTCCCCGCCTTGACCGGATTCTTGGTCCTCACGGTGCTGCACTTCGGTACCGGTGACGTGGCCTACCAGGCCGAGCGGGACGGGCAGCCGCCCGTCCGTTCCCCGCTCGCCGTCCTGGCGTACGGCGGGCCTCCGGTGGTGCTGCCGGTCGCGCTGTGGCCCGGCACGGTCGATCCGCTGCTGGACGCGGTCGCGCCTGGCGCCTCGACCGCGTTCACCCCGGCCGGCCGGCTGGTGGCGTTGTCCGCCGTGCTGTTGGCGGCCCTGGTGACCGGACTTCGCGAGCTGACCATCCGTCGTGGCGACGATGTGGCGGCACTCGGAATCCTCGTCGCCGCCTTCGCGCTGGTGCCGCCGCCGCTGGCGTTCGGCGCGTACTTCGCGGCCTGGCACTCCGCCCGGCACATCGCCCGGCTGCTGCGCGCCGACCCGGGTAACAAGCACCGCCTGGCGATGGAACGGCTGGGCGGACCGGTCCGCAGGTTCGCCCGGCAGGCGACGTGGCCCACCCTAGTGGCCTCCGCCGGCCTGCTCGCCCTGCTCGCCATCGGCGCAACGTCGACCGCCAACGAAACAACCGCAGGCCCGTTCGCAGCCGACCCACTGCAGGTGGTCTTCGCCGTGCTCGCCGGGCTCACCGTTCCGCACGCGGTAGTGGTCGCCCGGCTCGACAGTCGGACGGCGACGGGGCAAGTCACAGCTTCCAGTGCGGCGCGGTCGAACATTGCCGCACGATGACCGCCACCGCCGGAGCAGGCATGAACCGGCACCAGCCACGAACCACACCACCGCGCTTCGGGGAGTTGATGCCGCCCGTTGAGCAGGCCCCGTCATGGCCCGGCCCAGGATCGTCATCGTCGGCGCGGGATTCCCCGGCTTCCACGCCGCCCGCCGCCTGGCCCCCGTCTCGCGCGGCACCGCCGACGACGGTCGGCTGGGCCGGGTCTCACCCGGTCTCCGGGTCGCCACCCGGCTCGCCCTCACCGATGCGCCGGCTGCATCGCTGCGGGCTGCATCGACTGCCGGTACGCTGCAGCGACGGCCGCAGCCCGTTCTCGCGTGCTGTGGCCACCTTCATCCAATAGGCGAACCACTTACCGATCCCTCGCACGGACAGCTGAAAGGCGAGCCGACACCATGACGGCGGTACCAGGTGAACTGCCCGCTGCTGAGAGTCCGTCGGGCACCAGTCAAGCAGCGGAGGATCTGCGGACGCTGTTCGGGCAGTCCATTGCCGTCTTCGCATCGCTGGTGGGGCCGGAGCACCTGGTGGAGGCGGCCAATCCGGCGTTTGTCGCGGCCACCGGCGAGCAACGGGCCCGCACCGGCGTACCGCTCGTCGACGTGCTGCCCGAACTGGCCGCTCAGGGCTTCACCGCCCTGCTGGACGAGGTCTACCGCACGGGTGAGCCCGACACCCGCCGGGACGTGCGGGTCGTGCTGGGCACCGAGCCGCACGCGCGGGAGGCGTACTTCGACTTCACCTACGAGCCGCGCCGGGACGCCGACGGCCGCGTGTTCGGCATCCGCGTGATCGGCGTGGAGACCACCGGGGTCAAGCAGGCCCAACGGCTGATGGCCGAGCACCGTGCCCTGCTGGAGCAGATTGCCCGTCAGGCGCCGCTGACCGAGGTGCTCGACGGGATGGCGCGCAGTATCGAGAATCTCGCGCCGCAGGAGGTGCTCGTCTCCGTGCTGCTCGCCGAACCTGATGGTCGGCACCTGCGGCACGGTGCCGCCCCCAGCCTGCCGGCCTTCTACAACCAGGCCATCGACGGGATCGCCGCCGGTGAGGGCGTCGGATCCTGCGGCACCGCCGCGCACCGGCGGGAGTCGGTGATCGTCACCGACATCGCCGCCGATCCGTACTGGGCCAACTTTCGCGACCTGGCCGGGCGGGCCGGACTGGCCGCCTGCTGGTCCACGCCGATCCTTGCCCGCGACGGCAGCCTGCTGGGCACTTTCGCCATGTACCACCGCACTCCGCGCGTGCCGCAGGACACCGATCTCGCCCTCGCCCGGGTCTTCGCCGGCACCGCGGCGCTGGCCATCGAACGCCACCACATCGAGCAGGCGAAAATCGCCGCCGAGGCGCGCGCCAGGGCAGCCCACGACGAACTCGCCAAGGCGGTACGCGCGGAGCGGGGCCTTCGTGCCGAGGCGGAGCAGCGCGCCGCCGCCGCCGCGGAACTCAATGCCCAGATGCGGGCCGCCGCCGCCGCGCAGGCCGCCACGCCGCACCCGGAGACCTGCCAACTCGGCGGCGCCGAAGCGTGCACCGCACCGGCCGAGATCAAAATCGCCGATTCGTGGGGCGACTCGGCGTGGGGTTGTCCGCGCCATGTCGAGGAGGCCATCCTCAACGTACGGGCGGTCTTCATCGCCAGCGAGGAACTCGGCGGCCTGGCCGCCTACCTAAACCGCTGACCCGCCGTTCCGCGCCCCTCGTCATCGGGTCGAGGAACGTTGGCGATGCACGCCGAGTCATATCACGGTGAGTCATCAACTCGACACACCTCTACCCGGTCGGGCGGCGGGTCATCAACACTTCTCCCATGGAGAGCAGTGGGCGTGAGCACAGTGACGAGCGTTTTGAGAAGGTGGCCGAGAAGACCTCCGAGACGGTGACCCACGCGGCCAGCGTGCTGGAGGAGGAACTCGCGGCGGGCATTGCCAGCGCGCGGCGGCTGGAGGAGAAGCTGAGCGCCGACCGCCGGGTGGACCCGGAGGCGTTCGACGACCTGGTGACGCGGGTCCGCACCGACGGGCACGCGCTTATCGACACCGTGGTCGCGCAGTTGAATACCTCCGACGACCAGCGTGGTGAGGTCATCCGCCGGTACACGTCGGACGCGCACGACACCCTCGACGGCGTGCTCAACCTGGCGCGGCTGGTGCCGGACATGGCGAACGGGCTGATCGACCGGCTCAAGCCGGAGGCCACGCAGCGGCCCGCGCCCTCGGACCGGTAGCCGGACCACCGACGTGGCGGGCGGCCATGTCACGCACATGCTGGAGCGCTATCGCTCCCTCGCGATCGACGCGCTCCTCGCCGCCGTACCCTCGGGCGGCCCGCATTACCTCTATGACCTGGTGAGCGAGTACCCGCGGCGTTGGGGGAAGGGGCTGCGGGCCGCCCTCTGCCTCGCAGCCTGCCAGACCTTCGGCGGCACGCCGTCGGTGGGGCTCAACGCCGCGGTGACCGTGGAACTGTTCCACAACGCGTTTCTGATCCATGACGACATCCAGGACGAGAGCGAGCAGCGGCGCGGAGCAGAGACCCTGCACGGCGAGTACGGGGTCGGTGTCGCCCTCAACGTGGGTAACATGACGAATCTCCTCGCGTTGCAGCGGCTCGCCGCCAACCGCCAGGCCCTCGGCTCGGGGATCGCGTGGCGGCTGTTCGACGAGACCCAACTCATGCTGCGTCACTCGTTGGAGGGGCAGGCGATCGAGGTCGGCTGGATCCGGGACAACGTCTGCGACCTCGACGCGGACGACTACTACCGGATGTGTCTGAAGAAGACCTCCTGGTACACCTGCATCTACCCGTGCCGTACCGGCATCTTGGTCGCCACCGGTCAGCATGACGCGGTCGACGTCCTCGACCGCTATGGCTGGTACCTGGGTGCCGCGTTCCAGATCCAGGACGACGCGCTCAACCTCGTGGGGGACTTCGCCCGCTACGGCAAGGAGATCGCGGGCGACCTCTGGGAGGGCAAGCGGACGCTGATCCTCATCGACTTCATGCGGCGGTGCACCGAGGAGGAACGCGAGCGGCTCGTCGCGTTCCTGCGCCGGACCCGGGCGCAGCGCACGGCGACCGAGGTGCGTTGGTTGCACGGCCGCCTGCTCGCCTACGACTGTGTCGAGTCCGCCCGCCGCAGCGCGCGTGACCTGGCCGACGCCGCATTTCGAGAAGGACAGCGGGCGTTGGGGCCGGCGGCCGAGACCGAGGACGGGCGGTTCCTGCTCGGCCTACCCGAGTACGTCGTGGAACGCAGCCGGTAGCGACTCCCCCGCCACCGAGCGCCAGGGCAGCTCGGTGGCGGTGACGGCCCTCTCGGTCAGCGGGGCTGTGCCACCGAAGTCCTTCGCCGAGGTCAACGACGGCGGCCACGCCGGGTGCCGTCGAGGTCAACCGCCGAGGGTGGCCAGTTCCGAGACGACGACGTTGGTCAGTGCCCGTCCGTCCCGGCGGACCTGGCGGAGGTACCACTTCTGGATCGGCGCGTGGGTGGACTTCGCGAACTGCCAGGGCCCGCGGGGGCTGTTGAGCTGCCCGAGGCCGGCGATCGCGGCGTTGATCTGCTCCGGGGTGGGGTTCGTGCCCGCTGCGGCGATCGCCCGGTCCAGCACGGCTGCCGCGTCGTACGACGCCATAACGATCGAGGTGGGGACCCGGCCCGGATAGGCCGCGTTCCAGGCGGCGACGAATTCCCGGTTGGCCGCGTTGTCGAGGTCGGGTGAGTAGTTGAGCCCGTTGTAGATGCCCTCGGCCGCATCGCCCTGCTCGACCAGGCTCGCCGGCTCGGTCACGAAGCCCGCCGCGTAGAGCGGCAGGTCGGCGACGGGGGATTCGGCGTACTGCTTGACGAAGGTGATGGCGTTCTGTGCGTCGAAGAAGCAGTAGACCGCCTCCGCGCCGGACCCGGCGATCTCGTTCAGGTACGGGCCGAAGTCCTTGGTGACCGGGAACGGACTGAAGACGGCCTTGCCGCCGGGGTTGGCCAGCCGGCCACCGAGGTCGGTGAACGTCTTGACGAAGCCGCGCAACTCGTCGCGACCGCTCTGGAAGTCCGGCCCGATGGCGTAGACCCGGCCCTGCCCCACCTCCTGCTTGACGAACGGCGCCATGGCCACACCCGGCTCCACGGAGATCAGGTTGGTGTGCCAGATGTACGTCACGTCGGTCAGCGCCGGCCGCCCCAGGGCACCGACCAGCGGGACCTTGTGCTTCTCGATGAGTGGCAGGATGGCGGCCACGCTGCCGCCGTTGATGATGCCGGTGATCGCCGAGACGCGATCCTGCTCCAGCAGCTTCGTGGCGGATTCGACTGTCACGTCGCGTTCGTATCCCTCGTCGGCGACGATCAGCTCGGCCGGATGGCCGCCCAGCTGCCGGCCACGCATGTCCAGGTAGAGCTGGAAGCCGTCGCGCAGCTCGGAGCCGGGTGCCTCAAGCGACCCGGCCAGGGCGGTGATCATCCCGATCCGGATGGTCTGCCGTTGCGATTCCGACCCGCCGTCACAGGCGGCGGTGGCGGCGACCAGCACGCCGGTCAGCAGGGCAGCGACGAGTCGACGGGCGGGGTGGCTGGCGCTCACAGCATCCCCAGCAACTGGGAACGCACCGCCGGGGTCAGCACCTCACCCATCCGGTTCGCCAGGTCGGTCATCTCGTACGAGACCTGGCCCACGTCGCAGATCGGGGAGGCCAGCACGAGCAGTGAGGCACCGTCGCTGAACGACATGCAGAACATGAAGCCGCCGTCCATCTGGGTCACGTTCGAGATCACCGCCCCGGCCTGGAAGAACCGGGCAGCTCCGACGAGCAGGGCGATCAGACCGCTGCCGGTGGCGGCGAGCTGATCCGCCCGGTCGCGGGGCAGGCCGTGATTGTGTGCCAGGACCAGTCCGTCGGTGGAAATGGCGAGGGCATGACTGACCTCAGGAGTACGGTTCACGAAGTTCTGCAACAGCCAGCTCAGGTCGTTCGGGCTTGTCACGACGTCACTCCAGATCGGGGAGGGGTGGACGGTCAGCGTCAGAAGGAGTTGGGGGCCTGGCGTCCGGCGACGCCCTTGGCGTAGGCCGACATGGCCGCCGCCACAGTTGCCGGATCCAGCTTCCGCTTCGGGTCCGCGCTCGGTTGTGGCGTCTCGGGAACCAGATGCGGCTGCGGCACCCGGCGTGGCAACCCGACCTGGGTGGACGGTGCTGGAGCGGCGCTCGCCCACCTCTCACCGGCATCGACCGGCCAGGTGACGGCCACCGAGTCACCGTCGAGGGCGGTCTTGAACCAGCCGTTCACCGTCGGGCCGGACGGCAACCGCACCGCGGCGGGTTGCGGCTGGGCTGCCGGCTGGAACAGCGGTGCGGGTACGGGCGGCGAGGCGACGGAGTTGGGCGGTGCCGGGATGGTCGCGCGTACCGCACCGACACCGACCGGGACCCGCCCGGCATTCGGCGCGGGATTGCCGGCGCCGGCCACGGGGAGGCTGGCGCGGGTCCCAGAGGTCATGGCCGGACGTCCCCCTCCGGCGGAGGGACGGCCCCGGCCCAGTTCGGAATCCACCGGCTGCGGCTGCTGCACCGGCCGGCGTACGACGATCGACGCCGGCAGCGTGATCTCGGCCACCGTGCCGCCCCTCGGCCCGGGACGCAGCTCGACCCGGACGGCGTGCCGCGCGGCGAGCCGGGCGACCACGGTCAGACCCATGGCCCGCACACCCGACACGTCGACCGACGACGGGTTGGCAAGCGCCATGTTCAGTTGCTCGCACCGCTGGGCGGAGAGCCCGACGCCCTGGTCCACTACCTGCACGATGGCCCGGTCGGAAAGCGCGTGCCCGGTGACCACCACCTCGGACTCCGGCGGGGAGTACCCGGTCGCGTTGTCCAGCAGTTCGGCGACCAGATGCACGATCTCGTCGACCGCGGTACCGGCGATCGCGAGTTCCTTGTCGACGGTGCCGATCCGGACCCGGGTGTAGTGCTCGATCTGGGACAACGCGGCCTGGATCACGTGGTCCAGCGGAACCGGCTCCTGGCGTACCCGGGAGATGCCGGAACCACCGAGCACCAGCAGGCTCTGGTTGATCCGGGCCATCCGGGTCGCGAGATGGTCCAGTTGGTACAGCTGCTGGAGACGTTCGGGGTCGGCCTCGTCGCGCTCCACCTCGTCGACCTGAGCGAGCATCGCGTCCACCAGCCGCTGTTCACGTCGTGAGAGATGGACGAAGATCTCTGCGATGTTGGCCCGCATCACCGCCTGTTCGCCTGCGATCCGGACCGCTTCCCGGTGCAGTGCCCGGGTCGCGGTGGCCACCTCGGCGATCTCGTCGGAACCGGTGATCCGGAATTCCGAGACGGAGCGGTCGGCCACCTCGTTGGGTTGCACGCTGCCGGGTGGGGCCGCGCTGAGCTCCCGGACGACGGCCGGTAGCCGGTCGTACGCCACCTTGGTCACCGTGTTCCGCAGCGACCGCAGACGGCGGGTGATCCGCCGCGCCACCACACCGGTCAGTACGGCGGTGAGCACCAGGACCAGGAAGATGCCGACGCCCTGTAGCAGGGCGTTGCGCAGCAGTTGCCCGCGTTCGGTGGACACCCGGTCGGCGACGGCGGCATCCAGGTCGCTCTGGATCCGGAACATCTGGCTGACCCAACCGTCGGTGGCCTCGACCCAGGCGTCCGGGTCGACGGCGAGCCGTCCACCGGGCAGCGTCCGGCCCACCTGGTCCTGCAGCCGTTGTGCGGCGACGACCTGGGGATCGGTGCCGATCTGCTCCCAGTTGGCCGCCCAGCCTGGTTCGGCGAGGGCCAGGAAGGCGTTGGTCGCCTCGGCGTATCGGGCCTGGGCGCCGACGATCTCCTGCTGTCCGGCCGGGGTCAGTTCGCCCCCGGCGAGGCTGCGCAGCACGATGACCTGAAGCTGACCGATCGCCTCGCCGGCCTCGGAGACCGCCGCCGCGGCCCGAACGTCGTCGGCGATGTTCGTCGAGGTGTCGGTGGCCACGGACGCACGGAAGGTGAGCAGGTCCGCGACGAGGATGCGGTAGCTGAAGGCGATCGCGGACAGGGTGGCGCGAGGGCTCGATCGGACCTGCTCGCGTACCGAGCCGAGCGCCGTCAGGCCGGCGTCGATCCGTTGCAGGGCGGAGTTTCCGGTCGACACGTCGTTCCTGCGTCGCTGGAACTCGACGATCTCGGCGTCGGTCTGGGCGACCTGGTCGTCGAAGGCGGCGCTGGCGGCCTGGCTCTGGGTGGTCACCTCGACCGCGGCGATCACCCGTTCGGCCTGTAGCGCACGGGCGAGCGCGCCGGCCTGGGTGGAGAGTGTGACGACGTCGTGCACGGTGCCCGCGTTGAGCACCTGCCGGACCGTACCCTCCAGGGCCAGGCCGGCGAAGGCCACGACTGCGATCAGTGGTACGGCGACCAGCAGCCGTAGCAGGCGGACGATGCTGCCCCGTGCCAGCCATCCCCGGCGCGCTTCGGCATGGGTACGCACTGCGGCTGCCGCTGTAGCACGTGTCACCGGCGTACTCAGCCCCCTTGCCTCATCGACGTTTATTCAGCGCAAACCGACGTACCGGTCGGTTACATGGTGGAGGGTGGGCGTGCCTGCCCACGCCAGAGCGCCATTCCTACCACGTTGTATCGGTTCACCTCTAGATCCCTACTCGCCCGCCGGCGGGTTGACTGACGTCTCGGACATGAACCGGAGGCATGAAAGCGAAACTTGTCCGGCCGGTCATTGGACATGAATGACCGAAAGAGCGAGGTCAGATCTGGCTCGATCATGTTACAGCCCATAAATACCCCCCGGGGGTATATGGTGGTGTCGGGAGGCGATGACATGTCCCACGGCGACACCCAGCACCATCCGGAGCAGCACGGGCACGACAAGCACGCCGGGCACGATCCTGCGGCGTTCCGCCGCAAGTTCTGGCTCAGCCTGGCACTGACCGTGCCGATCGTGGTCACCAGTCACATGGTGATGGACTGGCTCGGCTACGAACTGGACTTTCCCGGGATCGGCCTGGTGGGCCCGGTGCTCGGCACAGTGGTCTTCGGCTACGGCGGCTGGCCATTTCTTCAGGGCGCGGTACGCGAGATCCGGGACCGGGCGCCGGGCATGATGCTGCTGATCGCGATGGCGATCACGGTTGCCTACGTGGCATCGCTGGCCACCTCGTTCGGGGCTTTCGACCTGGACTTCTGGTGGGAACTCGCGGCACTGGTGACGATCATGCTGCTCGGGCACTGGCAGGAGATGAAGGCGATCGGCCAGGCCCGGGGCGCTCTGTCGGCGCTTGCCGCGCTGCTGCCGGATGATGCCGAGCGACTCGACCCGAACGGAGCACCGCACCGGGTGACGGTGGCCGACCTGAGCGTCGGCGATGTGGTCCTGGCCCGTCCGGGCGCCCGGGTTCCGGCGGACGGCACCGTGGTGGACGGTAACGCCGAGGTGGACGAGTCGATGATCACGGGCGAGTCGCGTCCGGTGTCGCGCGCCACCGGCGACCAGGTGGTGGCCGGCACGGTGGCCACCGACGCGGCGCTGCGGATCAGAATCGAGGCGGTCGGGGACGACACCGCGCTGGCCGGCATCCAGCGGCTGGTGAGCGAGGCCCAGCAGTCCAGCGGTCGGGCGCAGGTGCTGGCCGACCGGTTCGCCGCCTGGCTGTTCTACATCGCCACCGCGACCGCCGTGCTGACCCTCGTGGTCTGGTCGCTGCTGGGCACTGTGGACGAGGCCGTGGTGCGGACGGTGACAGTGCTGGTCATCGCCTGTCCACACGCGCTCGGACTGGCCATCCCGCTGGTCATCGCACTATCCACCGCGGTGGCCGCCAAGGGCGGCATCCTGGTCAAGGACCGACTGGCCCTGGAGCGGATGCGCACCGTCGACGCGGTGCTGTTCGACAAGACCGGCACGCTGACCCGGGGCGAGCACGTCCTGACCGATGTCGCCGCCGGCACCGGCACGACCGAGCAGGATGTTCTCGCCATCGCGGCGGCGGTCGAGGCCGACAGCGAGCACCCCCTCGCCCGGGCGATCGTGACCGCCGCCGCCGACCGGAGCGACCAGCGGGCGGCGTCCGGATTCCACTCGATGACCGGTCGCGGCGTACGCGCCGAGGTGGACGGGGTGACCTACGCCGTCGGCGGTCCGGCGTTGTTGCGGGAACTCGACGTCACCGTGCCGGACGATCTCGACGAGCACCGGCAGGACTGGTCGCGTCGTGGTGCCGCAGTGCTCTACCTGCTGCGGCTCAGCGACGGCGGCGCCGTCCTCGGCGCCCTCGCATTGGCCGATCAGGTTCGGCCGGAGGCCCGGCAGGCCGTCGCCGACCTGCGGAGGCAGGGCATCCGCAAAATCATGATGATCACCGGGGATGCGCGCCCGGTCGCCGAGGCGGTCGCCGCCGACCTCGGCTTCCGCGCCGGTGAGGACGAGGTCTTCGCCGAGGTACTGCCGGCGGAGAAGGACGACACCGTGACCGGGTTGCAGCAGCGTGGACTGCGGGTGGCCATGGTCGGCGACGGGGTGAACGACGCGCCCGCGCTGGCCCGCGCGAACGTCGGCATCGCGATCGGCGCCGGCACCGACGTGGCCATCGAGTCGGCCGGGGTGGTGCTCGCCTCCTCCGACCCGCGCGGCGTGAGCGGCGTGATCCGGTTGTCCCGGGCCGCGTACCGGAAGATGCTCCAGAACCTGGCCTGGGCCGCCGGCTACAACGTGGTCGCGCTGCCACTCGCCGCCGGGGCACTGGCCTGGGCTGGCGTGGCGCTGAGCCCGGCGGTCGCCGCCGTGCTGATGTCGGCCTCCACCATCGTGGTCGCGCTCAACGCCCAACTGCTGCGCCGCGTCGAGCTGCGCCCACCGGATTGAACACCCGTCAGGGCAGCTTCGTACAAGACCCGGGCACGCCTGCGGGCCCAGACTCGGCAGCATGGAAACCGTCACCGAGCCCGTACGCTTCGACACCAAGATCGCAGTCCTGCTCCGCGACGACCTGCCGACCTGGCAGCGACTCAACATGACCGCGTTCCTGGTCAGCGGCATCGGTCAGGCCGTGCCCGAGGTGATCGGTCAGCCGTACGCCGACGCCGACGACACGCCCTACCTGCCCATGTTCCGGCAGCCGGTGCTGGTGTTCGCCGGCACGAAGGAGACGGTGACCGCCGCCCACCAGCGCGCCGTGGCCCGTGGGCTACCGCTGGCTGTCTTCACCTCGGACCTGTTCCGGACCGGCAACGATCGGGACAACCGGGCGGCGGTGCGCGCCGTCGGCCGCGACCACCTCGACCTCACCGGGCTGGCCGTGTACGGACCGAAGAACGCCGTGGACAAGATCCTCAAAGGGGCTCGGATGCACCCGTGACCCGGCGGTGACGGGTGTACTGGCCGGGATTGAAGCCGAGGATCCGCTTGAAGTGACGGCTCAGGTGTGACTGGTCGTGGAAGCCGGCCGCGGCGGCTGCCTCCCGGGCCGGTACGCCCTCGCGCAGCAGTCGTCGGGCCAGATCCACCCGGCGGGAGATCAGATACTGGTGCGGGCCGATACCGAAGGCCGCGGAGAAGGCCCGCACGAGGTAGGTCGGGTGAGCATGCACCAGACCGGCCGCCTCCGCCAGGGTCAGTCCCACCACGAAACGCTCGTCGAGCAGGTCACGTAGCCGCCGGGCGATCCGTGGATCCCGCAGCGGGGTTGCCACCGGCGTACGGCGAACCAGCCGCGCCCGCAGCCGCTCGACAATGAGTGTGAGATGCACCTCGGCGGCGAACTCGTCACCCGGCTCGGTCAGCCGCGCGTGCAGCAGATCGATCCGCCGACGCAGGGCTCCGTCATCGAAGGTCGGTCGGTCCACCGCCTGACCGGCCAGTTGTCCGTCGAACTGCCCGGGGTCGAGATAGAGCACCCGCTTGCGGAACCCCTGCGTGGTGACCGGGGAGCCGTTGTGCGGCACGTTCGGCGGCAGCAGCGTGACGACCTGCCGGAATGCGCCGTGCTCGTGGCGATCCAGGTCGTACCGGACAACACCCTCGTCGACCACGAGCAACGCCCAGCTGTCATGGGTGTGCATCGGGTAGGCGTGGTCGGTGAACCGGGCGTGCAGCACCTCCGTGATCCCGCTGACCGCAGGGGACCAGACCCGTACCTGCTGACGCCGGGACACGGTCGAACTGTAACCGCTCCGCCACACCGGCCAGGCCACCAGAACGTCTGTGGCCATGACCGGCGCGGCTTCCACCACCCGGGGCGACGACAGGCGGTCGCCGACGGTGGGCGGAACTTTTCGGCCGCACCGAACGACAAACCCCTGTGACGTCGATCTTCGAGGGGAACTTCATGCCCAGCACCCTGCCCCGCCGGCTCCTGCGCCCGGCGGTCCTGCTCACCGGGGCCACGCTCATCGTCTCCCTGGCCGCCTGCGGGTCGTCCGGGACAGAGTCGTCGACCACGCCCACGCCGTCCGCCACTGCCTCCGCCGAAGCCACCGTCGAGGCCGGTGTGCTGGGCGTACGCGATCCGTGGGTGAAGGCCGCCGACAAGGGGATGACGGCGGCGTTCGCCACGCTGGTCAACGACGGCGAGACCGACGTCACGATCACCAGTGCCGCCACCGACCTGTCGCCGATGGAGCTGCACGAGATGGCCATGACCGACGGCAAGATGGTGATGCGGGCCAAGGAGGGCGGCATGGTGATCAAGGCGAAGAGCGAGTACAAGCTGGAGCCGGGCGGTGACCACCTGATGTTGATGAAACTCGCCAAGCCGGTGCAGGCCGGTGACGAACTGACCTTCACCCTCACCTTCGCCGACGGGCGGACTCAGGCGTTCCGTGCGGTGGCCAAGCCGTTCACCGGGGCGCAGGAGAGCTACGCCCCCGGGCACGGGGAGCCGATGCCGGACATGCCGACCAGCCCCAGCCCGGCACCGTGAGGCCCACCAACCGCCCGGTGAGCCGGCGTGGCCTGCTCACCGGCGGCGCCCTGGCCGCCGGTGGCACGCTGGCCGGCGCTGCCGCGGTGGCCAGCACCCGCACCGAGCCAGCGGAACGCCCGCCGGAACGCACGCCGGTGGCGGGCGTCGGCGAGGCGGTCGAAGCGTTCCACGGCAAACGGCAGGCCGGAGTCGTCAACGAACCGCAGGCGCACGCCGCGTTCGTCGCCTTCACCCTGCGCCCCGGCACCGACCGGGCCGATCTCGGGCGGCTGCTGCGGCTGCTCTCCGACGACGCCGCCCGGCTCACCCAGGGCCGACCCGCGCTCGCCGACACCGAACCCGAGCTGGGGCTGCTGCCGGCCCGGCTCACCGTCACCTTCGGCTTCGGCCCGGGCCTTTTCACCGCCGCCGGCCTCGACGACCGCCGCCCGCCCTCGGTGGTCGACCTGCCCGCGTTCCCGATCGACCGGCTGCAACCCCGCTGGTCGGGCGGGGATCTGCTGGTGCAGATCTGCGCCGACGACCCGCTCACCGTGGCACACGCGCAGCGGGTCCTGGTGAAAGACAGCCGACCCTTCGCCACCGTGCGCTGGGTGCAGCAGGGTTTCCGGCGGGCGGCCGGCGCGGAGCCGGGCCGGACCCAACGCAATCTCTTCGGCCAACTCGACGGCACCGCCAACCCGAAGCCCGGCGCACCGGTGGAGACCGCGGTCTGGGTCACCGACGGGGCGGACTGGCTGCGGGACAGCACCACCCTGGTGGTGCGGCGGATCAGCATGAACCTGGAGACCTGGGACCTGCTCGGTCGCACCGACCGGGAACTGGCCGTGGGGCGGCGGCTGGACACCGGTGCTCCGCTGACCGGCACGCGCGAGCACGACGAGCCCGACTTCGCCGCCCTCGGCCCCGACGGGCTGACGGTCATCCCGGACTTCTCGCACCTCACCCGGGCGCACGTCACCGACGACCGGTTCCGGATCCTGCGCCGTCCCTACAATTACGACGGCGTACCCGCTGCCGACGGCACCGCGGACAGTGGACTCATCTTCGCGGCGTACCAGGCCGACATCGCCACCCAGTTCCTGCCCATCCAGCGGCGGCTCGCCGAGCGGGACCTGCTCAACGTGTGGACCACCCCGATCGGCTCGGCCGTCTTCGCCGTCCCGCCCGGCTGCCCGGAAGGTGGCTGGGTCGGTCAGCAACTGCTCGACTGACGAGGAGAATGACCGTCATGTCCCGTCACCTGCGCCGGCCGCTCGCCGCCGCCCTCGCCGCAACGCTGGCCGCCACCACCCTGCTGATCGGGCCGGTTGCCCCGGCGTACGCCCACAACGCGCTGCGTAAGGCCACTCCTGCGCAGGACGCCAAGCTGAAGAAGGTGCCGACCCGGATCACCCTGGAGTTCCTTGAGAAATTGAACCCGTCGTTCACCACCATCACCCTCAGCGACGCCGACGAGCAGCAGGTGACCACCGGCGAGCCGGAGGTCAGCGGCACCAAGGGCACCGTCGCCATCGACTCGCCGCTGACCAACGGCGTCTACACCGTCGCGTACCGGGTGGTCTCCAAAGACGGACACCCGGTGCAGGGGTCGTACAAGTTCACCGTCGCCGACCCGACGGCCACCACCGCACCCAGCCCCAGCCCCAGCCCCAGCCCCAGCCCCACGGTAAGCGAGCCGGCACCGACCACGTCGGCCCCGAGCGCCGAACCGACCGCCGCGGCCGCCAGCCCGGCCGCGAGCAGTTCCTCCGGCGGTCCGGGCACGACGGCGCTGCTGGCCGGCGGCGGGGTTCTGCTGGCTTTGGTGGCCGCCGCGGCGGTGCTCCTGCTG
>NZ_JBXUOW010000073.1:0-22953 GCF_057196645.1 Micromonospora sp. ATLC16 | reverse complement strand
GGCGTTCCGCGCCCTTACTGGTTCATCCCGCTCATCTGGGCGATTCCTCTACGCCTTGGACCTTCCGGACACTGCACTCGGTGATCAGCGCCTTACCCGGAAAGGCTCATTGACCTATTCGGTCGTGCCGTCCACCATTGGGTAACTCTTTTTCCGCGTTGGACGGCACCTCATCGAGCAGGACGAGGCGGCTGACCTCGGCAGCCAGGCCGGGGCCGAGGGTGGGGAACGGCTTGGTCAGCACGGCGGGGTGCATCGGCACGCCGAGCACGACCGCCCCGACCAGATGGTCGCCTTCGAGCAGCCCGAAGGACATCCGGGCAGCGGGAAGACTCCTGCTGTAGTGGTGCTCGGCGACGAACCGGCGGGCCGCAGCCTCCGGTACCGGTTCCAGCCGGTAGCGGCGCTGGTCGAAGCCGCCCTCGTGCACCGGCCGCCAGGTGTGGCTCCCGCCCCGCCACCGCTGGCAGACGGCAGGGTCGAACAGGGAAAGTTGTTCAAGCATGGTGTGTCCCCGTGGATCTGTTCGAGGGGCGTGAGCGGCGGGTCGCCGCCCTTGGCAGGTCGACCTGGGCGCCATTGGCACGTCGCTGGTCGCCGGTTCCTCCGGCCGCCGCAAGACGGTGGCGGCCGGAGGGTCGAGTCGGCTACGCCTCAGCAGCGACGGTTGCGAGGTTGGTGTCGGTGGGCGGCAGCGGTGACTCACCGCATGCCCTCAGCTCGACCGTGGACAGCTCGTACCCGTTGGCTTCGAGGTAGCGCAGGTAGCGGGTGGTGCTGTCGCTGACGGTGCGCCACGAGTTGCGGCTCGTCGCTTCCTCGTACGCGGCGAGCAGCAGTCCCAGCGCGATCATCTGGGCGCGCTCGTCGCTGGCCTTCCCGACGAGTTCGACCATCGCCGGGGCTCGCCGGCCGAGCGTAGGAGCCTGGTCCGGCAGCCCGAGCAGGTCATGGGCCAGCCGGTTGCCGCCGGTCAGCGCCGACGTCACGGCGTGGTCGGCACGGGCGAGGCTGCCGGCGATGAAGCCTGCGGCCGTCTTCGGCGCGGCCTTGCGAGCGAGGAACGTACGCAGCCAGTTCCGGCGGACCGTCTCGGCGCTGTCCCACGCCTTGTTCGACTGAATCACGTCACGGCGCTGGGCGCGGGCTTCCTCCCGTTCAGCGTCGGTCATCTCCGCGACGGTCTTGCGCCCGCTGCCGGAGTCGTGCCCCCGCCAGCGCAGCGCGTGTCCGTGGGCGGCGAAGTCGGTGCACACGTACTCAGGCACCCAGATCCGGTACGGGCGAGCAGGCACCGGCTCCTGCGCGTCCTCGTCTGCCTCGGTCGACGTGTCATCGCCCCACGGGTCCTCCTCCTCGTCGGCGTCGTCCTCGTCCGGGTGGACCCATTCGTCGTCGAGAAAGGCGGCGTGCCCGGGGCAGGATGCGTGGTTCTCTTCGGTGAGCTGCTCCTCGCCGTGCTTCAGCTCCGACAGCCGCTTGACCTTCTCGTCGTTCCATGCCGGCCGGTCAACCACGCTGATCCCGGCGGCAGCGAGGGCAGCGGCAGTCTCGGCCTTCGCCGCCTCCTCCGCGCGAGCGTCACGCAACCTCTGCACCTCGTGGTCGAACCCGCCGCGCTGGGCGGCGACCACGAGCTGCTTGACCGCCTCCGCGTCGTCCTCGAACTCCGCGACCACCGCGGCCTGGTCAATGGTGAGGAACTCCCACCGTTGCGTCGCCCCCCGAGCGAGCTTGCTGCGAGCCACCGACAGCGCCTTGTCGACCACGGGCCGGCTCGTGGACATCCGCTTGGCGATCTCCCCGGCCGGGACACCGCACAGGGCGAGCTGGTCGTACGCGGCCACACGCTCAGCGACGGTGAGGGGTTCCCGGTGATCGTTCTCGTTCACCTGGTCGGTCAGCCGGTCGGCCTCGTCCGGCTTCGGAACGACCATCACCCGTAGCCACGGGCGCTGGGCTTGCACGGCCGCCAGGGTCCGGCGTTGCCCGCGCAGCACCACCAGGCGGTCGTTGTCGTCGCGGTAGGCGATGACCGGTTCCAGAACGCCACGCTGGCGGACGTTGTCGACGTAGGTCTTGCGCAACCGGGGGTCCAGTCGCACGTTGGCGCCCACTACCAGGGTCGCGGGGTCGACGCGGAGTAGCTCCTCCTCGAACTGCTCGTCATCGAGGGCGTGAGGTGTGGTGGCCGTGGCCGTCGTGGGAGCAGAGAGCGTCACGGTGAAGGTCCTTCCAAGGGATGTACGAGCAGCGGGCACGGCTGGCCCACCGCGTCGGCGGCGGTTGTGAAAGGGGTGGTATAGCGACGAGCGGCGCTACGGGTAGCCGCAGCGGCTACGCTGGCCGGTGCGGACCGTCTGGCGGTACGTCGGGCTCGGGTTGTAGCGGCCTGGAGCCCCGGTGGCCGGCCCGCGTGTCACGAGACCGCGCGGGCCGGCGCTGTCACCTCCGGCGCAACGGAGTCTCCAGCTCGCACTGACTGATCAGTTGCGGTCCCAGCCACGTACGAATCTGGTATCGGGCCAGCCCGCCGACAGCGGGTAGCTCGATGGTCTCCACGTCGACCGGCACCAGTTCGTCGGCCAGCCGGACGTAGGCAGCGACCAGGGCGTCACGACTGCCGGGGCCACCCAGCCGTCGAGAGATCTCCGCGTGGGCGACCGCCCGCACGCCTCCGAGGATGAAGCCGGAGTCGGGGCGCAGCGTGGTCAGGATGATGTAGGTCACGGACTGCCGAGTGGGCGTGAGATTCTCGGCCGGCACGATGCCCGGATTCCCGGCGTCGCCCGGCTGCTGGCCGGTCACTGCGCACCGCCGGGCTGTTCGCCATCGGTCATGGCCTCCGCTGCCGCCTCAGCCGGCTGGGGTGAGTCGGCTGGCGGGGCGAGCAGGAACGTCTGTCCGCCGGACAGGTCCAGGACCGTGCCGGTGTCGGTGATGACGTTGTACCGGGTGCGCCGGCCGGAGAGGGCCTGCTTGTCGAGGACGGTCGCAGCGGTCGCGCCGGTCTTGACCCGGCTCGGGTGCCAGGTGCCCGGGTTGCGGGTCGATGCCTTGGTCGCGTCGTCGGTGATGAGGATTCGATCGCCCCGCGTCAAGCGGGTCGTGGTCTTCTTTCCTTGGGCAGTCACGGAGCTTCCTTCGATCAATCTGGCGGTTGTCGATGACGACGTGCGCCGGGTGGTAGCGACACCCGAGGGCCACACGTCGAAGAGTTAGGGTCGGTGCGAGTCCGGCGAGGCGATTCGCCGGCAGGAGAGCCACGGGTCCGATCGGCCGGGCGCCCGTGGCCTCTCCTCGTCGCGCCGCAAGCGACGCTGGTCGTCGCCAACCCACCTCGCTACTTGCAATGATGCCGCATTATGTTTTCAGGGCTGGTCCGCGACGGTCTCGTTGGAGGCGGTTGCGGCCTCAGCTCGCGCACGGTGCCAGTCGAGGATCGCCAGCCGGCGCAGGCCGGTCGTCGTGGCGTCCCGTTTGGTGCGATGCCAGGTGGGAACACCGCCGCCCGGCAGCGTGAGCTGCCAAACCCCCGGCTCCCCGTAGGGCATCTCGGCTCGGGTGCGCTTGACGACGGAGACCCGTGCGTCCTTGCCCGGAATCGGAGTGTCAGCGGGGGCAACGCGCTCCGGCTCGCACTTGCGAACCGGCAGACCGCCGGCGAGCAACGCGAAGCTCAGGGTCGTCCAAGGGCCGCCGTCATCCCCGCCGTACTCCACCAGGTCATCGTCGTACCACGAGATCACGCGATCACCGACGGCCGGCAACCCGGCGGCACCACCGACGACACCGGCGTCGGCAGTCTTGAATTGATCGCACAGGTCGCTACCCCTCCCACCATCGGAGGCAGGCCGAAGCTCCCCGGGCTCGACGCCGACCGATGGGTCGGACAACCGAGCGATACGCGCCGGAAGCATCTCCAACAGCCGTTCGATGTGGTTGGTCCGACCGGGCACCGACTCGACGCGTGAACGACCGGCGTTGATGAGCTGGTACCAGGAGTAGCAGAGCTCGTAGACAGCCACAGCAGCCTTCGGGTCGTGGGCGCATGCGGACCGCGCAGCAACCCAGGCCGCAGCCCTACTGCCATTGGCGGTGAAGAGGTTGGCATACAGCGCGCGGGAGGCCGCAGCCAAGCCGTCGACGTCGGGCACGACCAGTTCGGGCATCGGAAGGCACTCAGCGGCAGCCGGGTGCACGGTTTCGATGGCGGCCGCGATCATGTGTCGAGCGTCGACCAGGACAGCACGGATGGCATTGAAGCGCTCCTCGGGAGTCAAAGAGCTAGGGGGCACGTGAACCTCCAGGATGGTCTGGGTTCTATCCGGAAGGGGTTCAATTCCTTCCGCTTGTAATGATACCGCACTAGCCTCGGAAATGGCACCCCTCCGACCTGCTTGAACTGCGAAAACGGGGGGCGAGAGAACGTCGTCGACCACTGTCCTTCCGGGCCGATAACCGAACTGCTCAGGAGCGCTATCCAGAGCCAAAGCAAAGTCGGTTAGTCATCGTATGGCTGCGTTGAGTAGTGCGGGGATGAGCGTCTTGTCCGCGTGATGCCTTTCCATGATCTGCTTGATGTGGGTGTGGCCGGCCAGACGGATGAGTGCCAGGGCGAGGTTGCGTAGGGCGGCCATGGTGTGGGCGGTGTTGCCGAGGTAGGCGTGGTGGGCGTCTTCGCCGAGCAGGACGTCGCGGACCCAGTGGATCTTGTTCTCGATGCCCCAGTGTCCGCGGACATGGGCGGCGATCTGAGTTGCGGTGCAGGTCAGGCTGGTGACGCCGTGCAGGATGTGTTTGCTGACGCGTTGGCCGTCTGGGGCGTAGGTGTCGCGGCGGATCCGGAAGACCTGTGCGGCGCCGGGGAAGTCGACACCGTCGGCGGGTGCGGTCCAGATCGTGCGGACGATCCGGTGGCCGTTGCGATGCTCGGTGCTGGTTGCGGCGGCGGTGCAGGGCGTCGCGGCGGGCAGCCGGTCGGTGATCGCGGTGAGCAGGGCGGGCCGGTTGGCTTTGACGGTGAAGACGTAGCTGGCCCGGCGGCCTCTCAGGTAGGCGGCGGTGTCGTGGCTGGGGTGCGCGGCGTCGGCGGTGATGGTCATGCCGGTGATGTCGAGTCCGTCGAGCAGGGCGGCGATCTGGGTGACCTCGGTCGTGTCGGCCGGGACCTTCACCTGTGCGACGACCACGGCGGTGTCGTGGCGCATCGCGGAGAACAGTTGCACGTCCAGACCGGTGCTCGTGCCGGGGCGGGTGTTGCGGACGGTCTTGCCGTCCAGGGCGAGCCCGGTGCCGGTGGGCTGGTCGAGCAGAGTGGTGAGCCAGGTGCAGATCAGCCGGTCCATGGCCGCGGCGTCGACGGTCTCGGTCAACCGGCGCAGGGTGTCACGCCCAGGTGGGATCCGAATGCCCAGCACCAGATGCCGGCGGGCGCCCGCGGCGTCGAGCAGCGGTTGCGGGAGCTCGGCCACTCGATCGGCGGCCTGCCGAAAGTCACGTGCCCCGCATAGCAGCGCCATGGTCAGAACCGTCAGCACCGCAGCAAGAGGATGCCGGATACCCTTCGGCTTGCGCGGATCCTTGACCTGCGAGAACACCGCAGCCAGCGCGGCGACCGGCCCGAAGCCCGACTCCCCGGCCCGGTTCGCGACGACATCGGCAACCGCATGCGAGACTGACACCAGCGGCCTTTCTGATAGACGACGGTTGGCGTAGAGAACCGCCATCGTCTACTAAGGAAGGCCGCGCCTGACCGTCGGGGTCGCTCCATCACCAGGGAAAACGAAGATCAACTAACTTTGCTTTGGCTCTGGAGCGCTATCCAAGATCAAGATGGCGAACGCTCACCGCCCTATCGGTGATTCGAGTCAACGCTGCCTCGCCCCGTTCCGGCACCGGTGTGCGTGGAAGGGCGCAAGCAAGTTGTAGTACCGGTCACCGGATGTGCCGACCGAGCGCGGTCGGCACATCCGGCAACCGACAAGAGCACTGACCCAGCGGGGTCAGTGGACAAGGTAACGCGATCACGTCGCGCGCCGACAGCAACCACGCCGACACTCGGGCAAGCTTCCGCCTTCGAGGGCGCGTTGCCACACCTCGCACCGAAGCGGTTCCGACTGGTTCCGCTTCCGCAGCCGGCAGGTCCGGCACGTTCGCTTCCGGTCGCGGACTCTTGCTTCCACCTCACGGCCGAGCGGAACCGGAAGCGGAGTTCCTGCCGAGTCGCTACCCGTAGCGTCGCCGATAACCCCGCCGTCGCACGTTCGGACGCAGGAACCTGCGAAGCGGAGGCGACGACGGTGGACACCCGTACGCGAACAGCGACCGGCGACACGCCAAGCTCACGTGGCGCCGACCGCCGTCACCAGTTCCCCGGCCGGCGGCAACGGATCAACCTCCGACTCGACGAGGCTGAGCACAGCGACGTCGTGACCGCCGCGCACCGCGCCGGGCTGACCCCGACCGGCTTCTGCGCCGACGCCGCGTTGGCCGCCGCCAGGAGCACCACCGCCCCCGGCGCCCTGGTCGCCGGAACCGGCGTCACCCGAGCAGAACTCGCCGCCATGCAGCGGGAACTCTTCGCTGCTCGGACCGCCATAACGCGTACCGGCACCAACCTCAACCAGGCCACCGCAGCACTCAACGCCACTGGCGAAGCGCCGGTCTGGCTCGACCACGCCGTCAGGCGGTGCGTGCAGGCACTCGACAGACTCGACGCCCTCGTGGCCGACGTCGACCGGCGGCTGCGCTGATCCCCGCCATCCATCCCCGCGGCACGAACGTCGGCGGACTGCTCCGCTACCTGTTCGGCCCGGGGAAGGCTGAAGAACACGTCAATCCCCACCTCGTCGCCGCGTGGTCCGGCCCCAGCCAGTTACCTTCGCTGGAACCCCCAACCCACGCCTCCGGGCGCCACGACATCCGGGCCCTGGCCCGCCTGCTCGAACAGCCCGTACGGGCCGGCAGGAACCCGCCACAGAAGTTCGTCTGGCACACCTCCGTCCGCAACCACATCACCGACCGCGTCCTCAGCGACAGCCAATGGGCGCACATCGCCGCCGAGATCGTCGCCGCCGTCGGCATCGCCCCGCACGGCGACCCGGACGCTGTGCGATGGGTGGCCGTCCGCCACGCCGACGACCACATCCACATCGTGGCCACACTCGTCCGACAGGACGGCGAGACCGTCTGGGCCTGGAACGAACGCCTCAAGGCACAAACCGCCGCCCGAGACCTCGAACAACGCTACGGCCTGTACCAGGTCGGCCCAGTTGACCACACCAGCCACCGCCGGCCCACCGCCGCAGAGCAGAACAAGAGCCACCGGCAGTGCCGCCCAGAAATCCCGCGCGACAGGCTCCGCCGCGAGGTACGGGCGTCCGCTGCGGCGGCCGTTGACGAGGACGACTTCCTCAGCCGGCTTCAATCCGCCGGTGTCCTCGTGCGGCTGCGGCACAGCACGATCAACCCAGACGAGGTCACGGGCTATGCCGTCGGACTCCCCGACCACCACACCAGTTCTGGCGACACCGTCTGGTACGGCGGTGGCAGGCTTGCTCCAGACCTCACCCTCCCGCAGCTACGACAACGCTGGGGCATGGTTCCCGGCACCACCTCACGCGGCGGGATGAGGCGCCCAGAAGCTCGACACCGGACGGACACCTTCCGCCGGGCCACGGCAGCGGCGGATCGCGGGGCCCGTCTTCTCGCGGAGGCCCCAACCGGCGGCGAAGACCACATCGCGTCCCTCGCCTACGCCGCTGCTGACGTCCTCGCGTCGACGGCGCGGGCCTTCGAGGGCCGCAGAGGCGGACCCCTCACCGACACCTCGGAAACCTTCGACAGCGCAGTCCGGGAACCGCATGGTCGACGCCTGAGCCAGTGGCACCCGGTCGCGGGTCAACTTCTATCCATGTCCCGACTGATCTCGGCTGCAGGCCGACTCAGCAACGATGACGACACCGCCGCAGCACTGCAACTGGTACTGCGTGTATCGATGATCGCGAACAACCTCGCGATCATCCGCGAGGCACAAGACAGACTCCACCAGGCCAGCGCGGCGCGACTCGCCGCTGACCGACTACAGGCGATTGCTACCGCCTCACTTTCTCATGCCCCCGCCCCAGCGGTCCCCGTCTCTGCAGCGACCGTACGTTCAACAGGTGAGCGGGCATCACGGCGGAATGCTTGATCAATCGCGAGTCGAGGCACGAGAACGGAACGGCAAGGGCGAGGTCCCATTCGACCTCGCCCAGCCGCCTTGTCGTCGCCCTACTCGTCGTGGCCGAGCGGCCCCAAGATCGTCTCCTCCATGATCTCAGCAGATCGCCGCTCCGACTCCGGCAGGACATGGGTGTAGATCTCGTCCGTCATCCGCGCCCGCGCGTGCCCCAGACGCTTCTGCATCGCGTGTCGCGGCACTCCATGGTCAGCACCAACGGTCGCGGACGTGTGGCGCCCGTCATGCAGCACGATCACCGGTACGCCCGCCGCGATGCAGAGAGCCCGGAACCGGTCCGTGAAGTATTTCGGATGGTACGGCGTACCGTCCTCCTTACAGAAGACGTAGCCGAGCTCCTTGTACAGCAGACCCGCTTCGGCCATTTCCTTCCGCTGTCGGCGCTGGTGTTCCGACAACACCGTGCCCAAGGCGGAGCCGAAGAGGATGGACCTCTTGCTCCTGCCCTTCGGCGCCTTCTCGACGACGCCGCCCTCGACTTCGCCGGATGCAACAGCGCGCTGCCAGTGGACATGGAGGATCTTGCGATCCAGATCGACCTTCGCCCACTTCAACCCGGCCACCTCGCCGCGACGCATGCCGCACACGACGACGAGCACCCAAGCCGCGTAGAGGCGGTCATCGGCGATGTGCGCCAAGAATTGAGCACATTGCTTCGCCGTCCAAATCCCCTTTCGGCCATGCTCCTCACGTTCGTCGGGGCGAGGCTGCCGGACGCCATCGATGACGACGCCAAGGTCCTTGAGCGCCTTCATCAGTGTCCGGTGGACGTGCCTGACCGTCTCCGCCGACAGCCCCGTGCCCCTCCGGCCGCCCTTCCTCAACAGATGACGGTAGAAGTCGTTGATCGTTTGCCTGTCCAGGTCATACAGTCGCCGAGCACCCAGCCGCGGAATGATGTACTTCATGATCGCGTTGCGGTAGTTGCTCAGCGTTGTCACCGCAACATCCAGTTCGCGCTCTTCCAGCCACTTCACCAGTTCAGCGGCCATCGTGCCGTCTGCCGCCAACTCGCTTTGGCCGAACTGCTTGCGAGCCAGTTCCTCGGCCTTTAGGGCCTCCTTCTCCGTCTCGAACCCGCGAACGAACTTCTGCTTACGCTTGCCGTCATCTCCACGCGGCAGATCGATGACGTAGTACCAGGTGTTCCGTTTCGGGTCTTGTCGGACGCTCATCGCCGGACGCCGTTCACCGGGATTCGGGGCGCAGAAACGCGCATCCGCGCTTGCCCGGCAGGCAACGACCGGCCCTTCGCATACGATCGGCGCACAGGGTTCGTGGCCTCGCCTCTGGCGAGGCGGCTCGCTGGAACGATCGCTAGCGCCACCGGCCGGGCAGGCTGCGATCGTCGGGTCTTAGGGTGGTTCATGGGTTGGACCTCCTGCGTCCAATCAAGGTCCCGGTCAAGTGGTGGAGCACGTGGCCGGGACCGCCATCCATACCTGGGCGCGACGATCCGGAGCACGGTGATCTCACCGCGCTCATCGTGAGCGGCCAGGGTTATCGGGAGCGCTACGGCTGAGAAGGCTGCCCCACGCAGGCACCGCAGAAGAAGCGGCGTGCAGAGGCGTTCCGGAGAGGCAGACGGAAGTCTGACCTCGCTGCGGCCCCACTCATCGTTGACGAGCGTCGGACCGTCGAGGTGCCACGCCTTGGGTACGGCAGGGCGTCAGGAACTAGCCCCACACCTGAATCGCGGACCGCCATCTTTCCTCCCGTGCTCACAGCCGAGCGCCATGGGAGTCAGCGTAACGGATCATTGTGAGCACAGCTGTGAGCACAAGATCACGGGAGATCGGCATCTGCCGATAAATTCCACCCTTCCACCTGCGGTGGAAGATGGTGGAGCCGAGGGGACTCGAACCCCTGACCCCCACACTGCCAGTGTGGTGCGCTACCAGCTGCGCCACGGCCCCTTGCTGTCGCACCCGGTCGCCCGGGCACTGGAAGAACTATACACACGCCCGTCGGCATGGTCATCTCGCGGGGTGTCCGCCGACGCCGGTCAGTTCAGCGCCACGTCCGGCGGGAAGTGCGCGACCGCGGCCATCATGCCGCCCTGTCGGCGCAGCACCATCGGCCACAGGTCGTCGGGCCGGTCGACGAACGCGTCACCGGGCAACGCGTCCAGCACGAACCAGGAACCGTCCTCGATCTCCTGCTCCAGTTGGCCGGTGCCCCAGCCCGCGTACCCGGCGAAGACCCGGATGCTCTGCACGTTCTCCCGTAGCCGCTGCGGATCGACCGACAGGTCGAGCGTCCCCACCGCACCGGAGACCTGATGGAAGCCCTTGAGGCGGCGCACCGGCGCCCGCATCCGGGCCAGACAGATGGCGGAGTCGGGCTGCACGGGGCCACCCTCGAACAGCACCGCCGGGTGGCGGGCCAGGTCACCCCAGTCGCGCAGCACGTCGGCCACCGGCACCTCGGTGGCCCGGTTGAGCACCACGCCGAGCGCGCCGCCGGGCTCGTGCGCGACCAACAGCAAGACCGTACGGTCGAAATTCGGGTCCTTCAGCGCCGGTGTCGCCACCAGCAGCTTCCCCGTCATCGACTCCGTCGCCCGCCCGCCGATCGCCTGCCCCTCTCCCTGCATCACACGCACCCGTCAGTCGTGCACGGACAGGCGGAATCGGTGACACTCATCGACGGTGGGCCCAACCGGTGACATCTGCGCTGTCATCGCCATGCCTGGCACCATAGCTTGCGCCCCCGATCCAGGCGAAGGTCTGACGGTCGAGTGATCGACAGATGGTCGGCTGGACGGGGCGACGCCTCACCGCCGGCGCGACGGTGGCCGGTGCCGCCAGGAAGCTGATGCCACAGCAGCGGCGAAAAGCTCTCTGATCACGACTTGCCCCGATACATTCAGAAGCGATGGCAACGGTCCGCGACACCACCTACGACCTGCTCCGGGCCCTGGGCATGACCACCGTCTTCGGCAACCCCGGCTCCACCGAGGAACCGTTCCTGCACGCCTTTCCCGACGACTTCCACTACGTGCTCGCCCTGCACGAGGCGTCGGCGGTGGGCATGGCCGATGGGTACGCGCAGGTCACCGGGGCACCGGCGCACGTCAACCTGCACACGGCACCGGGCACCGGCAATGCCATGGGCAACATCGTCACCGCCTGGCACAACCGGACCCCGCTGATCGTCACCGCCGGCCAGCAGACCCGGGAGATGCTGCTGCTCGAACCCCGGCTCACCGCCCGTCATCCCACCGAGCTTCCCCAGCCCTACGTCAAGTGGGCCCACGAGCCGGTCCGGGCCCAGGACGTCCCGGCGGCGCTCATGCGGGCGTACGCGACCGCAGTCCAGCCGCCGACCGGGCCCGTCTTCCTCTCGCTTCCGCTGGACGACTGGGCGCAGCCCGCCGATCCGCCTCCGCAGGCCCGCACGGTGGCCACCCGGTTCGCTCCCGACCCGGAGCGGCTGCGTCAGTTCGCCGCGGCACTGGCGACGAGCCGGTCACCGGCCCTGGTGTTCGGAGCAGCAGTGGACCGGGCCGGCGCCTGGGCGGCCGGGGTCACGCTCGCGGAGCGGCTGGTCGCTCCGGTCTGGTCGGCGCCCGCGCCCGAGCGGACCTCCTTCCCCGAGAGTCATCCGCATTTCCAGGGGGTGCTGCCCTTCGCGATCGGCCCGTTGGCCGAGCGGCTCCGGGGACACGACATCGTGCTGGTCGTCGGCGCCCCGGTGTTCCGGTACTACCCGCACGTGCCCGGTGAGACGCTGCCGGACGGTGCCCGGCTGCTGCACGTCACCGACGATCCCGAGGAGGCGGCCCGGGCACCTGTCGGCGACAGCCTCCTCGGCGATGCCGGCCTCACCCTCGCCGCGCTGACCGAGCTGATGCCACCGGCGGACCGGCCGCCACCACCCGCCCGGGCAGTACCGTCGCCGGTGGAGGATTCGGTTCCGCTCAGCGCCGATGCGCTCTTCGCCGCGCTGGCCCGGCACTGGCCCGCAGACGGGGTGCTGGTGCAGGAGTCTCCGTCCAATCTGTCGGCACTGCGACGCCGGCTGAGGTTCGACACCCCCGGCTCGTACTTCACGATGGCCAGCGGCGGTCTCGGCTACGGCCTGCCGGCGGCCGTCGGCATCGCGCTGGCGCAGCGTGACACCGGTCGCCACCGGCCGGTCATCGCGGTGATCGGCGACGGCTCGTTCCACTACTCGGTCCAGGCGCTCTGGACCGCCAGCCAGTTGCGGCTGCCGCTGGTGGTCGTCGTGCCGGTCAACCAGCAGTACGCGATCCTGAAGTCGTTCGCCGAACTCAAGCAGACGCCTGGGGTTCCCGGGCTGGACCTGCCCGGCATCGACGTCACGGCGATAGCCCGCGGTTACGGGTGTGCCACCACCGTGGTCGACGATCCCGATCAGCTCGGCGAGGCGCTGGCTGTCGCGCTCCGGGCCGACGGGCCGACGGTGCTGCCGGTGCCGATCCGCACCGACGTGCCGCCGATCCTCTGAACCCGGGTGACAGACGAGACAGGCGGAGGTCGACGCCGCCCCGGCGTCGGCCGACGCGGTCAGCCGACTGTGAAGCGCAGCGGCGTCGCGCTGAACACGTCGAGGACCGGTCGGTCTGCCAACGGGTCCCGCAGCGTCACCGTGACCGGCTCCAGCCTGAGCATGTCGTCGCAGACGCCGGTGCTCCGCACCACCGTGCCGCCGACCACAACCAGATGGTCGTGTTCCTGCACCAGCGGGGTGATCCCGGTGTCGCAGCTGCCGACCCCGAGCCGGAAGGTCAGCGTCGATCCTTCGATCGATTCGATGTCCTGCGCGCTGACCAGGTCCTGCGGCGCGGGCGCGGACGGCGCGACCGGCTCGGGCAGCGCACCGACGGCGTCGGGTGCGACCGCGACCCGGGCCACCACGGCGTCGATCTCGTCGATGGTGAACAGCCACGCCGGCACCTGCGCCTCGCCCCGGCTGGTGTGCACCGGCGCCGCACCCAGTTCGACGTTGGTGACGGTGAGTGGGATGCAGGCGGCCCGCGGCTCGCTGCTCACCGGGGTGTCCGGCCCGTCCGGCGGGTTGGCCGGTGGCGGCGTACCCGGATCCTTCGGTCGCCCGGGACAGGGCGGCGGGTCACCCTGGTCGAGTTGCCGGTACGCCTCGGCCGCGGTGATCAGTGGCACCCGCAGTTCGTCGTCGGGGAATCGGATGGTGCCGTCGTCCGGCCGCCCGGGCGGCAGCGGCACCTGCTCCCGGTACCAGCCGGCGTTGAAGGCGAGCTTGGTCTCGTCGGTGAACTCGGGGTCGCCGACGAGCACCGTGGGCTCCTGAAGCGGCACGTAGCCGTCGCTCCACGCCGCGCCCGGGCGCCACGCCTGCGCGACCGCCGTGGCGCGCTGCTCGAACGCCTCGGGATGTCGGTAGGTAAACCCGGGCCGGTCGGCTCGGTGCCCGCCCGGGCACAACCGGCCATCATCAGCAGTGGCAGACCCAACAGGGCGAGGACGCGGCGCATACCGACTTTGACGGCGGTGCCCTCCGGCTGGTTCCCGTACCCCGCGATGCCGGTCGTCGCCTTGCCCCGGCCGCCGCGTCACCCGGCGGCTGCGTCGCAGGGTACCACTGGCGACGGCCGACCGGGGCGGAGCAAAAGACTGCGCGCCTCGGTCGGGTGACCGGGGCGCGCAGTCAGGTGGTGGAGGTGCCGGGAATCGAACCCGGGTCCTTCGCCGCCTTGTCAGGGCTTCTCCGAGCGCAGCTCGCTGTGCCTCTACTCGGCCCCTCCGATCACGCGAGCGAGTCGGTGTGACGGGCCCAGTCGCTGATTGATCTCGCCGCACGGACCCCGCGACCGGGTCCGGTTGGCCAGCCTTCTAGCTGATGCCGGCTAACTGGGTCGAAGGCGCTCCCAGGCCGACAGACTTGCTACTCGCCTCAGGCGGCGAGAGCGAAGTCAGCGCGATTGTTCTTGGCGCTTATTGGTTTCCGACGAACGATTCTCGAGACGACGTCGGCTTCCTCGGCTCGCTTCCCCTGCCGCAACGTACGAAGTCGAAACCAGTCACCCCCTCGGCAGGCCACCGATCTCCGGCGGCTCTGACAAGAGTAACGCCTGCCGCAATCGGATTCATCCCGAGCCCGGACCGGCGCACCGGATACGACCAAAACGGATAAATCAGTCGTTCATTCCCTTACCTCGCCGGCCCACCACCCGTTGAATCTCCCGGTCGGCGTCCCGCTTGGCGAGGTCCTGGCGCTTGTCGTAAGCCTTCTTGCCCTTGGCGAGGCCGATCTCCACCTTGGCCCAGCCGTCGGAGAAGTAGACCTGGAGCGGCACCAGGGTCAGCCCGCTCTCCCGCAGCTTGCCGATCAACCGGTCGATCTCCAGCCGCTTCAACAGCAGTTTGCGGGTGCGCCGGGGCTCGTGGTTGGTCCAGGTGCCCTGCGTGTACTCGGGGATGTGCATGCTGTGCAGGTAGAGTTCGCCGTCCCGCTCCTGAGCGAACGCGTCGACCAGCGAAGCCCGCCCGGCCCGCAGCGACTTCACCTCGGTGCCGGTGAGCGCCATGCCCGCCTCGTACGTGTCGAGGATGGCGTAGTCGTGACGCGCCTTCTTGTTGGAGGCGACGACCTTGCGCCCCTTCTCCCGTGGCATCGCCGCGCCACCTCCTTTCCAGGCCGCCCGTGGCCGACCTGGCCGGCCGCCGAGCGGAGATCATGCTACCCGAACGACAAGGACCCTTCCGCGCCGTTTATTCCGGCGTGGAAGGGCCCTTGGTCGACGAACTAGACCCGCAGGTAGAACCGGAGCGTGACCCAGGCGGTGACCGCGCTGATCAGACCGCCGACGCCGGCCATCACCGGGAAGGTGAGGAACACCTCGCCCCAGCTCACCGGCGCGAAGAGACCCTGTAGGGCGCTGAGCGCACCGTCGAAGAGGAATACCTTGAGCGCGATCAGGGCACCGAGGCCCAGGATCGAGCCGACCAAGCCGGCGACCACCGCCTCCAGCACGAACGGCGCCTGGATGAACCAGTTCGACGCGCCGACCAGCTTCATGACCGCGACCTCACGCCGCTTGCTGTACGCGGCGACCTGGATGGTGTTGGCGACCAGCAGCAGCGCGGCGACGGCCATCGCGATCGCGGCGACCAGGGCGATGTTCTGCCCGGCGGTGAAGAGGTTGAAGATCTTGTCGAGCACCTGACTCTGGTCGACGACCTGGTCGACCCCCTCGACCGCGGTGTACTGGTCGGCGATGGTCTTGTACTCCTCCGGGTTCACCAACTTGAGCCGGTACGACTCCGGAAGCTGATCCGCCTTGACCGCGCTGAGCAGGTCCGGCGAATCGCGGAACATCTCCTGGAAGCGCTGGAAGGCCTCGTCCTTGTTGACGTACGTGGCCTGCGAGATCAGCGGGTCGGACTCCAACTGGGCAGCGATCGAGCTGCGCTGTTCGTCCGTCACCTCGGCGTTCAGGAAGATCGAGACCTCGATGTTCTCGAAGTACAGCTGCTTCATGTCCGCGACCTTGGTGTAGATCAGGCCGCTGGCACCGAGCATGGTCAGCGAGACCGCCATCGTGATGATCATCGCGATGGTCATGGTCACGTTGCGCCACAGTCCGACCAGTACCTCGGACATGACGTATTTCATCCGCATCGGGATTTCCTCCGGCTCTCCGGCGTCAGGTGTTCGTCGTCAGATCGGGGTGCAGGTGGGTAGGGCCGTCACCCGTAGACGCCGCGGGCCTGGTCGCGAACGATGCGGCCACTCTCGATCTCGATGACCCGGCGGCGCATCTGGTTCACGATGTTGGAGTCGTGCGTGACCATCACGACTGTGGTGCCGGTGCGGTTGATCCTATCCAGCAGACGCATGATCTCGATCGAGGTGTCCGGGTCCAGGTTTCCGGTCGGCTCGTCCGCCAGCAGGATCAGTGGACGGTTCACGAACGCCCGGGCCACCGCCACACGCTGCTGCTCACCGCCGGAGAGCTCGTGCGGGTAGCGGTGCTCCTTGCCGCCGAGGCCGACCAGTTCCAGCACCTCCGGCACGACCCGGCGGGCCACCGCCTTGGTCTTGCCGATCACCTCCAGCGCGAAGGCCACGTTCTCGTACGCGGTGCGGTTGGGCAGCAGCCGGAAGTCCTGGAAGACACAGCCGATCGAGCGGCGGAAGTGCGGGCGCTTCCAGGACCGCATCGACGTGACGTCCTTGCCGTTGACGACGACGCGTCCCTTGTTCGGGACCACCTCGTGCAGCAGCATCTTGACGATGGTCGACTTGCCGGAGCCGGATGGGCCGATGAAGAAGACGAACTCGCCCTTGTCGATCGACACGGACACGTTGTCGAGCGAAGGCCGCGACGCCTTCGGGTACGTCTTCGTCACTTGCTCAAGCTGAATCACGGGTGGTGAGTCTACGCCGTGTAACTGTCGTGCCAAGTCCCACGCCCCGTCGTTGCGGGGCAAGTCGTCAAATCAGCACGTCAGGTGGAGATCGACGGCGCGCTCCGCCCACGATCGATCACGCACGGTCGCCAGCCAGTTGCTGCTGCTTGCGCCACCGGATGCCCGCCTCGATGAAGGAGTCCAGGTCACCGTCGAAGACGGAACCCGGGTTGCCGGTCTCCTGCTCGGTCCGCAGATCCTTCACCATCTGATAAGGGTGCAGCACGTACGAACGCATCTGGTCGCCCCAGGACCCGGCGGCGTCGGTCTTGAGTCCCTGGAGCTTGGCCTGCTCCTCCTGGCGCTTGCGCTCCAACAGCCGGGCCTGGAGCACCCGCAGCGCGGAGGCCTTGTTCTGCAACTGCGACTTCTCGTTCTGGCAGGTCACCACGATGCCGGTCGGAATGTGGGTGATCCGTACCGCCGAGTCGGTGGTGTTGACGCTCTGCCCACCCGGACCCGAGGAGCGGTAGACATCGATCCGCATCTCGTTCTCGGGAATGTCGATGTGGTCGGTCTGCTCCACCACCGGCAGCACCTCGACCCCCGCGAAGCTGGTCTGCCGCCGCCCCTGGTTGTCGAACGGGCTGATCCGCACCAGCCGGTGGGTGCCGGATTCGACGCTGAGCGTGCCGTACGCGTACGGGACCTTTACCGTGAAGGTGGCCGACTTCAGACCGGCCTCCTCGGCGTACGAGGTTTCGTAGACCTCGGTCGGGTAGCCGTGCCGCTCGGCCCAGCGCAGGTACATCCGCAGCAGCATCTCGGCGAAGTCGGCCGCGTCCACGCCGCCGGCGCCGGCCCGGATGGCGATCAGTGCCTCCCGGGAGTCGTACTCGCCGGACAGGAGCGTGCGGACCTCCATCTCCTGGATGGCCTTGGTCAGCCCGGCGATCTCGGTCTCGACCTCGGTGAGCACCCCCGAGTCGGACTCCGCCTCGGCCAGTTCCAGCAGCACGTGCGCGTCGTCCAGCCGAGAGCGCAGACTACCGAGCTTGTCGATCTCGCCGTTGACGTACGAAAGCTGCGAGGTCACCTGCTGGGCGCGGGCCTGGTCGTCCCAGAGGTCCGGGGCGGACGCCTCCTGCTCCAGGCGGGCCTTGTCCGCGCGGAGACGGTCGAGGTCGAGCACCGCCTCGATGTTGCGCAGGGTGGCGTCGAGTTCCTTGAGCTGTTCGGCGAAGTCGGCAGCGGTCACGACAAACAAGGGTACTGCTCGGACGAGGAGTGAGCTTGCGAGCCCCGCAGTCCGAGCCAAACAAACCCAGCTCGGGCCGGCGTGCGGTCAGCCGGTGGCGGCGCTCTTGAGCCAGGACAGGGCGGCACGGTGGTACGCCACGGCGAACTCAAGCGCGCTCGCGTCGTACGTGTCGCCTTCCTTCTTGGCGTTCCTGACCTGCTCGCGGACCCGGGCCAGCGCGTCGGTGTGGTACTCGTTGGCTGCGGTCTGGAGGTTCCTCAGCTGGTTCGGGGAGTGCAGGTTCCCGAAGGCGATGCGCAGGGCGATCGGGTTGCGGATGGTGTCCCGCCCCGGATCCTCAGCCAGCCAGCGGGAGAATGTCCGTTTCCCGGCTGCCGTGATCGCGTACGGCTGACTCATCCGCGGCCCGGGCTTACCCAACCGGACGAAACCTCGCTCGGCCAGCACCGGCAGCTCGCGGTAGACCTGGCTTCGGGTCATCGACCAGTACGGCGCCAGTCGGCGCTCGGCGGCGGCCATCAACTGGCCACCTGTCATGGGACCCTCGTGGAGCAGCCCGAGCAGGGCCGCCGCCGTGGGGTTCACTCCGGATTCCGCCATGCCCCTTACGCTGCCACTTTGCCGGGCCGGCGTCCAGGATTTCCCCTTTTCGCCACCGATCGGGGCTTCCTATGTGCACTGTCGGCGCGCGACGGTCCACCGGAGCCACCCACCTGCGGGATCCCCGGCCGGATCCCCTCCTTCCCACAGGCGTGGCGTGCGATGGGACCCCTCCTGTACACGAGGCGTCGGGAGGGGCCCCTTCGTTACAACTTCAGCCCATGTGGGGGTAGGTGTGGTCGGTCGGTGGCACGAAGGTCTCCTTGATCGTCCGGGGGGACATCCAGCGGACCAGGTTGTGCCAGGAGCCGGCCTTGTCGTTGGTGCCGCTGGCCCGGGCACCGCCGAACGGCTGCTGACCGACCACGGCGCCGGTCGGCTTGTCGTTGATGTAGAAGTTCCCGGCCGCGTACCGCATCTTCTCGGCCACCGCGTCGACCACCCGCCGGTCGGTGGCGAAGATCGACCCGGTGAGGGCGTACGGAGCGATGGCCTCGGCCTGCGTGACCACCTCGTCGAAGCGGGCGTCGTCGAAGACGTGCACGCCGAGGATCGGGCCGAAGTACTCGGTCGTGAACGTCTCGTGTGCCGGGTCACCACACTCGAAGATCGTCGGGCGGACGAACCAGCCGACCGAGTCGTCGGCGGTGCCACCGGCGATCATCCGGCAACTGTCGTCGGAGGAGATCAGCTCCAGTGCGGCGGTGTGCCGGGAGTACGCCTTGGCGTCGATGACCGCGCCACCGAAGTTGCGGAAGTCGGTGACGTCGCCGTAGGCCAGCCCGTCAGCGGTCGCGGCCAGTCGGTCACGCAGGCCACCCTCCCAGAGCGAGCGCGGGACGTACGCGCGGGAGGCCGCCGAGCACTTCTGCCCCTGGTACTCGAAGGCGCCCCGGATCAGCGCCGTGTGCAGCGCGTCGACGTCGGCGCTGGAGTGCGCGACCACGAAGTCCTTGCCGCCGGTCTCGCCGACCAGCCTGGGGTAGCCCCGGTAGCTCGCGATGTTCTCCCCGACCGTGCGCCAGAGGTGCTGAAAGACCTTGGTGGACCCGGTGAAGTGGATGCCGGCCAGGTCGGGGTCGGCCAGCACCACGTCGGAGACCTCCCCGCCCCGGCCGGTCACCATGTTGATCACGCCGGGCGGCAGCCCGGCCGCCTCGAACAGGCGCATGGTGAAGTGGGCGGCGAACTGCTGCGTCGGACCCGGCTTCCAGACCACCGTGTTGCCGAGCAGGGCCGGCGCCGAGGGCAGGTTGCCGGCGATGGCGGTGAAGTTGAACGGGGTGACCGCGTAGACGAAGCCTTCCAGCGGCCGGTGGTCGAAGCGGTTCCACACGCCGGGCGACGACATCGGCTGCTCGGCCAGCAGCTTGCGGGCGAAGTGCACGTTGAACCGCAGGAAGTCGATGAACTCGCAGGCCGAGTCGATCTCGGCCTGCACGGCGGTCTTCGACTGGCCGAGCATAGTGGCCGCGTTCAGAGTGTCCCGCCACGGCCCGGAGAGCAGTTCGGCGGCGCGCAGGAAGATCGCGGCGCGCTCCTCGAAGGGCAGCGTGCGCCAGCCCGGCGCGGCGTCCCTGGCGGCCTTGACGGCCGCCCGCGCGTCGTCGTGGGTGGCGTGCCCGGTGACGCCGAGGACGTGCGCGTGCCGGTGTGGCTGCACCACCTGGATCGGCTCGCCACCGGCCATCCGCTGTTCGCCTGCGATGGTCATCGGCAGGTCGATGCGCTCGGCGGCCAGCTCGGTGAGCCTCCGCTGAAGACGTTCGCGGTCGGTGCTGCCCGGCTCATAGCTGCGCACCGGCTCGTTACGTGGCTCGGGTACGGAGAACACGGCGTCCATCAGGGCTCCTGGCGATCTCGACGGCGGTGACGAAACCGGCCCCGCGATGGCGGGACCTGCGCCAATCCTCCCACGCCCAGCATCGGACGAGCACACCCCGGCCGGTCGCCCACCATTGATCACTAGGTTGTTCGCCGTCACCGGTACGGATTCGTACCCGGATCAGACATCTGACCGAAGAAAAGCAGGCTCCGCAGGCTACGGGCTCACCCCCGTTCTGGCCGCGTACGCTGGGTTGCCGGTGACGTTCCGGCCCGGTCGGGCCCGGCGGCGAGAGGGAGACCATGAGCAACGAGCCCCGTGGGCCGGCCGCCGCGCAGCCCGACCAGTCCAACGCCGTCGGTCCGGACACGGGCGACCGGACCGGGGCCACCGACCCGGACGCCGGTGACCACTCGGATGTCGCCGACCCACGTGCCGGTGACCCCCTCGATGCCGGTCGCCCGGCACCCGCACCGGCGACGACGGCGCTGGCGTTGCTGGCGGCCGGTTGGCTGGCGGCGATGCTCTGGTCGACCCGGGAGGCGATCAGTTCGGCGACGGCCGGTGTCACCGCGGTGAGTCTCTCCGCCTTCGCTCTGCCCGGCGTGATCTCGGCCGCGCTGGTGGCCGGCGCCGCCGTCGGGTTGGCGGTCGGGGAGCCGGTTGCCCGCCGGACCGACCGGGTCACCCTGCGCTTCGCGGTGGCGATCGGCGCGGGCCTGCTCGTCGGGCTGCTCGCCGCGCTGGCGATCGACCTCACCTACACCGGTGACGTCACCACCCGCACGATCGCCGGCACCACTGCCGCTGCGGCCGTCATCGGCGGCGCGCTCGCCGGGGCCCGCAACGGTCCCGTGGTGGGTGCCGTGGCCGCCGCCGCGCTGGGCACCCTCATCTTCGTGGTGGCCTTCAGCGCGGCCCGGGATCCGCTGTTCGACCTCTTCGGCGCCGGCGACAGCCAGCAGTCGCTGGTCAACGCGGCCAGTTGGGTCTCTCGGACCGAGTCCCTGCTGGCCGGGCTCATCGCCGGCGGATTGGCCTTCGGCTACCTCACCTGGGCACGGCGCCGAGTGGTACGCGACGGCGGCGCGGCGGGACCGCGCTGGCCGGCGTACCTGGTGGCGGGCGCGGGACCGGGGCTTCTGCTCCTGCTCACCGAAGTGATCATCCGGATCGGTGGACGTTCGTTGATCGACCTGGCCGCCGCGCTCAGCGAGGCGGACGCGGTCGCGCAGACCTCCCTCGGCACCTCACGGGTGGACAACGCCATCTGGGTGTTGTTCGTCGGCGCGCTGACCGCCGTGGTCAGCTTCGGCCGTACGCTCGGCTCGCCGACCGACGACGAGGCGTAGTCGGCGGTCGGCTCACCCGGACGGCGGTCAGTTTCCCGTGGCGGTGGCACGTAGCAGCGACTCCAGTTCGCTGGGGTCGTACCACTCCAGCTCATGGTCCTCGGCGCCGTCGACGGTGAACTGGGCGTCGGGGTCTCCGGCCAATGCTTCCAGCACCACCTGGACGGCGGCGGCGACGTCGGTGGCGGCGTCCACCCCGTCCACGTGCACGGCCGCGACGGCTGCGACCGGCACCGGCGCCCGCAGCTCGACCACGCTGGAGCCGAGTTCCCCGTCGCCCTGGCCGATCGCCGTCGCGGGCAGGTCCGCCGAGACGACCACGCGTCGACGGGGTGCGGCCGGATCGTGCCGGATCAGTTGCAGGGCGTCCTGGGCGGCGCGGATGAAGGCGACGTACTCCAACTCCTCCTCGTCGCCTTCCGCATACCACTCGCGTAGCGTCGGGGTCACCGCGTGCGCCTGCGCCGCGGCGAGCCCCTGCTCCGGCAGCCTGGCCAGCATCGGCACGGTCGCCGGTACGTAGACCCGGACAAGCTCGTCGGTCACCGTGGTCTCCCCCGCTCTGCTCCGCCCGGCGACGACCCGCCGGACCCGGCGTACGGCCCTGCCCGTCCGCCCTGACCGTCATACACCCCGTATCGCCCTGGTGGAAGTTCCGGCGACGGCCGGTGTGTCCCGCCAGTCGACGAGCGGATTGGTCGGGAGACGATGGCCGGTGGCAAACTGAGGCGAACGACGTCAACCCGGGGAGTTTCGGTGGAACCGAGGTTCCTGCTCCTGTCCGACGTGGCCGCCGAGCTGAACGTGTCGGATTCGCAGGTCTACCACATGGTACGCAGCGGAGAGCTGCCCGCGATCAAGATCGGCGGCCGGGGGCAGTGGCGGGTGGAGCGAGCCCGCCTGGAGGAGTACATCGAGCGCAAGTACGCCGAAACCGCCGAGTGGGTACGCGGGAACCCGTTGGCGGAGCGCGACTCCGACGAGCGGTAGCACCCCGGCATGGCATTGACCGCCGGCTCTACCATGCCCGACAATCGAAGCTGTCGAAGGCAAACGAAGGCAAACGCAAGCTTTGATGACAGGGGGCAGCGCGATGACCGACCTCCGGCGGCCCGGGCCGGCACGCCCACCCGTGCGGCTGCGGCCAGCGCCCGCCTTCGAGCCGCCCACCGTCGACGAGGACACCACCGGTTGGCCCGGACCGGCCGATGGCCAACTCGCACTCGACCTCTTCGCCGCCGCCCGGCAGCGGCCCGGTGGCCGTGGCCCGGACCGGCCGTCACTGCCGTGGACGGCCGCGCGCTCCGGCAGCCGGC
>NZ_JBXUOW010000072.1:0-23358 GCF_057196645.1 Micromonospora sp. ATLC16 | reverse complement strand
TCGCCACCGGCGGTGTCGGGGTTCGGCCAGCGCATCCAGACGATGGAGCAGGACGCCGCCCGGCGGCGGCTGCTGGACCAAGCGCGAGGCGTACAGCAGCATCCGACAGCGCGCAGGGATGCGTCGGTGTCGCGGGAGAGGCGCGTCTCGTACGACGAGTACCTGTCGGCCACCGCATTGACGTTCGCCCGACGGCATCGACCCGTGTGGTCGTGGCAACTGTGGCGGCGCGTCTGCCGGTGCGGAGCCGACCTGCCGTGCCGTGCCCGCCACCGGATCCCGATCAACCGGGGCCACTGGCCGCAGGAGGGCGAGCAGTGATCGGCGGGCCGGAGCGGACGATCCTCGCGGTGCACGTCCGAGGGCTTGACGGCTTGTGCCTCGGTTGTCGGGTGTGGTGGTCGCGGCTGGCTCCGTACCCGTGCTGGCAGGTGGAATGGGCGATTAGCCGGCAGGCTCGCGCGAGCGTGGCCCGGTTTCTGGATGGTGTGCGGTGAGCACCCATGGGCCGGTGCTGCCGATCTGGAGCTGCGGCGGTTGCGACCTGCCGTGGCCGTGTCCGACCCGGCGGCGGGAGCTACGTGCGGAGTACGCCGACGCGCCAGTGTCGCTGGCGCTCTACCTCGGTGGCTATCTCGTCCAGGCCGCCGAGGACATGCCCTGGGCACCGGCCGGCCCGCTGCACCGCCGCTTCATCGGCTGGACCCGACAGCCACCAGCAGTACGGCAGCGAAATACGGCAACCGCGCGCACCGAATGTGGCCGACACAAGCCACAACAGGCCGGATGAACCTCGTATCAAACCTGATTCGACCAGTCTGCTGAAAGTTCACTTGACCCTGCGGACCTACACCTACCTGCTGCCCACCAGCGAGGACCGCACCCGCCGGGCCATCGACAAGGCGTTCGGTGAGGACCAGGCCGCCGACCACGGTCCGGGAGCGGACGGCCTAGAGACGGCATGATCATGGTTCAACGCCCACCGCAGGTGCCGGAAGTGCAGGTCACGGCACCTGCGGTCGTCACTTGGCGTTGAAGTAGCTGGCCTCGGGGTGGTGGACGACGATGGCGTCGGTGGCCTGCTCCGGCATTAGCTGGAACTCCTCCGAAAGCTGCACCCCGATCCGGTCAGCATCGAGCAGCTTCACGATCTTCGCCCGCTCCTCCAGGTCGGGGCAGGCCGGGTAGCCGAACGCGTACCGGCAGCCCCGGTAGTCGGAGCGGAGCAGGCCGGCCAGGTCGGCCGGGTCGTCGTCGGCGACGGTCCGGCCGTCGGGCAGCTTCAGCTCGGCCCGGACCCGCTTGTGCCAGTACTCGGCGAGGGCCTCGGTGAGCTGCACCGACAGGCCGTGCACCTCCAGGTAGTCGCGGTACTCGTTGCGGGCGAACAGCTTCGCCGCGTACTCGCTGACCGGCTGGCCCACGGTGACCAGCTGCAACGCGACCACGTCCAGGTCCTCGCCACGCGGACGGAAGAAGTCGGCCAGGCACAGCCGCCGCTCCTGCCGCTGCCGGGGGAAGGTGAAGCGGGCCCGCTCGGCGTGCCCGTTCTCGTCCAGGACGACAAGGTCGTTGCCCTCGGAGTAGGCCGGGAAGTAGCCGTACACCACGGCCGCCTCCAACACCTGGTCGGCGATCAGCCGGTCCAGCCAGTAACGCAGCCTCGGCCGACCCTCGGTCTCCACCAGTTCCTCGTACGACGGACCCTTGCCGCCGCGCGCACCGCGCAGCCCCCACTGGCCCATGAAGGTGGCCCGCTCGTCCAGCAGCGCCGCGTAGTCGGCCAGCGGCACCCCCTTGACCACCCGGGTGCCGTGGAACGGTGCGACCGGCACCGGCACGTCGACCGCGACGTCGGAGCGTACCGAGGTGTCGTGCAACTCCGGCAGCGACTCGGTGACCACCGTGCGCTGCCGTTCCCGGCGGGCCCGCCGGGCCGCGAGGGACGCCTCCCGCTCGGCGTCCACCATCGGGGCGCCGCCGCGCTTGGCGGCCATCACCCGGTCCATCAGGGACAGCCCCTCGAAGGCGTCGCGGGCGTAGTGCACCTGGCCGGGGAACATCGACCGCAGGTCGTCCTCGACGTACGCCCGGGTCAGCGCCGCGCCGCCGAGCAGGACCGGCCAGCGCTCCGCGACCCCGCGCGACGCCATCTCGACCAGGTTCTCCTTCATGATGACGGTGCTCTTGACCAGCAGTCCCGACATGCCGATGGCGTCGGCGCGGTGCTGCTCGGCGGCGTCGAGGATGGCGGCGATCGGCTGCTTGATGCCGATGTTCACCACCTCGTAGCCGTTGTTGGACAGGATGATGTCGACCAGGTTCTTGCCGATGTCGTGTACGTCGCCCTTGACGGTGGCAAGAACGATTCTGCCCTTGCCGGCTGAATCTCCAGTGTCGGCCTTCTCCATGTGCGGTTCGAGGTACGCCACCGCGGTCTTCATCACCTCGGCGGACTGCAACACGAACGGCAGCTGCATCTGACCGGAGCCGAACAGCTCACCGACGACCTTCATGCCGTCCAGCAGGATGTCGTTGATGATGAGCAGCGGTGCGGTGCCGGCCGCCATCGCCGCGTCGAGGTCGGCCTCCAGGCCGTTGCGCTCGCCGTCGATGATCCGCCGCTTGAGCCGTTCGTTCAGCGGCAGGGCCGCCAACTCCTCGGCCCGGGTGGCACGCGCCGAGGCGGCGTCCACGCCCTCGAAGACCTCGATGAACCGCTGCACCGGGTCGTAGCCCTCGCGACGCCGGTCGTAGATCAGGTCGAGGGCGATCTCGCGCTGTTCGTCGGGAATCTTCGACATCGGCAGGATCTTGCTGGCGTGCACGATCGCCGAGGTGAGCCCGGCCTGCACGCACTCGTGCAGGAAGACCGAGTTGAGCACCTGCCGGGCCGCCGGATTCAGTCCGAACGAGACGTTCGAGATGCCCAGGGTGAAGTTCACCCCGGGCCAGCGGCGGGCGATCTCCCGGATCGCCTCGATGGTCTCGATGCCGTCGCGGCGGGTCTCCTCCTGACCGGTGGCGATCGGGAAGGTCAGCGCGTCGATGAGGATGTCCGAGCGGTGTATCCCCCACCGGCCGGTGAGGTCCTCGATCAGCCGCTCCGCCACCCGTACCTTCCACTCGGCCGTGCGGGCCTGGCCCTCCTCATCGATGAGCAGCGCGACCACGGCGGCGCCGTGCTCGGCGACCACCGGCATCACCCGCGCGTAGCGGGACTCCGGGCCGTCGCCGTCCTCGAAGTTGACCGAGTTGACCACGCACCGGCCGCCGAGCGTCTCCAGGCCGGCCTCGATCACCGCCGGCTCGGTCGAGTCCAGCATGATCGGCAGCGTGGAGGCGGTGGCGAACCGGCCGGCCAGCTCACGCATGTCGGTGGTGCCGTCCCGGCCGACATAGTCGATGCAGAGGTCCAGCAGGTGCGAACCGTCGCGGGCCTGGCTCCGGGCGATCTCCACGCAGGACTGCCAGTCTGCGGCGAGCATCGCCTCCCGGAACGCCTTGGAGCCGTTGGCGTTGGTCCGCTCCCCCACCATCAGCACGCTGGCGTCCTGCGCGAACGGCACGTGGTGATAGATCGAGGAGACCCCCGGATCGGTACGCGGCTCGCGGGCCGCCGGCCGCACGTCGCGCATCCGCTCGGCAAGCACCCGGATGTGCTCGGGAGTCGTGCCGCAGCAGCCGCCCACCAGCGCGACGCCGTAGTCGACGACGAACCGTTCCAGCGCGTCGGCCATGTCGTCCGGGCCCAACGGGAAGTACGCCCCGTCCGGGGTGAGCACCGGCAGACCCGCGTTGGGCATCACCGACACGGGGATGCGGGAATGCTGTGCCAGGTAGCGCAGGTGCTCGCCCATCTCGGCCGGCCCGGTCGAGCAGTTCAACCCGATCAGGTCCACGCCGAGCGGCTCGATGGCGGTCAGCGCCGCGCCGATCTCGCTGCCCAGCAGCATGGTACCGGTGGTCTCGACCGCCACGTGACAGATGATCGGCACCGTACGGCCCGCCTCGGCCATCGCCCGCTTGGACCCGACCACAGCCGCCTTGACCTGGAGCAGGTCCTGGCAGGTCTCGACGATCAACGCGTCCGCGCCGCCAGCGATCAGCCCGCCGGCGTTCTGCTGGTACGCGTCGCGGAGGCTGGCGTACGAGGCGTGGCCGAGGGTCGGCAGTTTCGTACCCGGACCGATGGAGCCGAGCACCCAGCGGGGCCGCTCCGGGGTGGAGTACGCGTCGGCGGCCTCCCGGGCCAGCCGCGCCCCCACCTCGGACAGCTCCCAGATCCGGTCGGCGATGTCGTACTCGGCGAGGTTGGGCAGGTTCGCGCCGAAGGTGTTCGTCTCCACACAGTCCGCGCCCGCCGCCAGGTACGCCTCGTGCACCCCACGTACGACGTCCGGGCGGGTGACGTTGAGGATCTCGTTGCACCCCTCCAGACCGTCGAAGTCGTCCAGGGTCAGGTCCGCAGCCTGCAGCATCGTGCCCATCGCCCCATCGGTGACGAGGATCCGATCTGCCAGCGCATCGAGCAACGAAGTCCGCACCACCTCAGGTTAGTGCGGCAGGACCGGCCCGCACCCCCGCGTGCCACCCGATCCCACATTGTGTCATCGGGATCACGTTGCCCGTTTTGGCCGGCAATGCACAAAACCGTGGCCTGCTCGCAGCCCGACGGGCGGTGCCGTCGGCCGCCCCATCCGGCGCGGCCGACGGGCCGGGTCCGGGCCTGGCACGTAGGCTGACTGACGTGAAGGACTACAGCGACACCGCCACGCACCGTGGGCGGACGACCGGGACCATCTCCCGGACCGCCGGTGACGAGCAGGAGGTGGCGGCGTGACCGAGTTCGACGGGCTGCCGGTGCTGCGGTCCCCGGTCGCCATCTGCGCCTTCGAGGGGTGGAACGACGCGGCGGACGCATCCACCGCGGCGGTCGAGCACCTGGAGCAGGTGTGGGAGGCCCGACCCATCACCGAGCTGGACCCGGAGGACTTCTACGACTTCCAGGTCAGCCGGCCCACCATTGCCATGTCCGACGGCGCCACCCGACGGGTGGAATGGCCGACCACCCGGTTCATGGTCGCCAGCCCCGCCGGCACCGAGCGGGACGTGGTGCTGATCCGCGGCATCGAGCCGAGCATGCGGTGGCGGACCTTCTGCGATCAGGTGCTGGAGATCTGCCACAGCCTGGAGGTCGAGCGGGTGGTGCTGCTCGGTGCCCTGCTGGCCGACGTGCCGTACACCCGGCCGCTGCCGATCAGCGGCAGCGCCTCCGACGCCGACGCGGCGCGCCGCTACCAGCTCACCCCGACCCGGTACGACGGGCCGACCGGCATCGTGGGCGTGCTGCACGACGCCTGCACCCGCGCCGAGGTCGACGCCGTCTCGTTCTGGGTTCACGTGCCGCACTACGCCAACAACCCGCCCTGCCCGAAGGCCACTCTCGCCCTGCTGCACCGGGTCGAGGAGGTGCTGGACCTGCCGGTGCCCATGGCCGACCTGGCCGAGGAGGCCGCCGAGTGGGAGCAGCGGGTACGCAGCGCCGCCGAGCAGGACGCCGAGCTGGGCGAGTACGTCCGCGAGCTGGAGGAACGCGTCGGTGACGCCGGCATCACCCCGTTGACCGGGGACGAGATCGCCCAGGAGTTCGAGAAGTACCTGCGCCGCCGCGGCGGATCCGCCGGCCCCACCGCCGGTTCCTGGTAACCCTCCCCTTCGTTCCGCTACGAGACCTCGGGCTGGTGATGGCCCGGGGTCTCGTAGCGTGTGTCGGGGTGGCGGCACTCACGCCGCGTACGGCATCCTAGGAACCTAGCTGAAAACGAGGAGGCGGGATGCAGATCAACCCGGGGGCAGCCGAGTTTCCGCACCGGCAGATCGCGGCGCAGCTCAAGAGCCAGATCCGGCGCGGCGACTGGGCGCCGGGCGAACGGCTGCCGTCCATCCCGGCCATCGCCGAGATGTTCGGGGTGGCCAAGCAGACCGTCCAACGCGCCGTCGACCAGCTGCGGGTCGAGGGAATTCTGATCACCAAACCCGGCTCCGGTACGTACGTGCGGGGCACCAGGCGACGACTCAACCGGCTCTCCCGAGGCCGCTACGGCGGCTTCCGCGGCTACCACACCGACCTGGCGGCTCGCTATCGCCAGCAGCTCGTCTCCGTCGGCCGCTTCCCCGCGCCGCCCGAGGTGGCCGACGCGTTCGGCGTACCCGACGGCACCGAGCTGCTCTGCCGCCGCCACCTCGTCCGCACCGAGGACTCACCGGTCGAGGTGGGCGCCTCCTGGTTCCTGCCCACCGACACCGCCGGCAGCACACTGGAGCGGGCCGAGGCGTTCGGCCGCCCGCTCTACCAGGAGGCGGAGGAAGCCACCGGCCGCCGGTACGCGACCGCCACCGACACCATCACCGCCCGCCAACCGAGCCGCGAGGAGTCGGAGATCCTCCAGATCCGACCGGACACCCCGGTGCTGCACCTGTTGCACGTGGCGTACGACCCGCACCGCAAGCCGATCGAGGTCGCCCAGGCCACCTGGCCCGGCCCGGTCACCACGCTGACCGAGGAGTACCAGATCCCCGCCCCCGCCGCCGAGCCCGACCCCGACCCCGGCCTCGTCCTCGGCTGACCTCCACCACCTCACGTCCGCCACCCCCAGGGACCTCGCCCGACGGGTAACAGGAAGCATCAACATCGGCGATGTTGTCCCCTCACGGGCGCCCGAGACAGCAACATCGGGGAAGTTGCTGCCTCAAGGCGCCCGGGCAGGGCACGCCCGAGACAGCAACATCGGGGACGTTGCTGGTTCGGGCTGTCAGAGGTGGATGCCGAGCAGGGCGTCGACGGTGTCGGCAAACAGGCGCGGGGCGGCCGGGTCGTCGGCGGCGTCGGCGAGGGTCCGCTCGGCCCACTCGTCGGCCAGCCGCAGGGCACCGGGGGTGTCGAGATCGTCGGTGAGTCGTTCGCGTACGCCGGCCAGGAAGGCCGACCCGGACGGTCCGGCCGTCGCGGCGGCGGCGCGCCGCCAACGGCCCAGCCGCTCCTCGGCGGCGGTGAGCAGATCGTCGGTCCAGGACCGGTCGGTGCGGTAGTGACCGGAGAGCAGCGCCAGCCGGACCGCCATCGGATCCACCCGGTCGGCGCGCAGCCGGGAGACGAAGACCAGGTTGCCCCGGGACTTGGACATCTTCTCGCCGTCCAGCCCGATCATGCCGGCGTGCACGTAGTGACTGGCGAACGGGGCCGCGCCGGTCAACCGCTCGGCGTGCGCGGCGGAGCACTCGTGGTGCGGAAAGAGCAGGTCGTTGCCGCCACCCTGCACGTCGATGGTGGTGCCGAGCAGGCCGAGGGCGATCACCGCGCACTCGATGTGCCAGCCCGGCCGGCCCGGGCCGAGGTCTCCGCCCGGCCAGGACGGTTCGCCGTCCCGGGCGCCGCGCCAGAGCAGCGGGTCCAGCGGGTCGCGCTTGCCGGCGCGGTCCGGGTCGCCGCCGCGCTCAGGGAAGATCTCCAGCATCTCCGCGCGGGAGAGGTTGGACTCGTAGCCGAAGCTCGGCGCGGCCGAGATGTCGAAGTAAACGTCGCCGGCGCCATCGTCGAGGCGGTACGCGGCACCGTCCTTGAGCAGCACCAGCACCTTCTCGGCGATGTCCGGGATCGACTCCACCGCGCCGACGTAGTGGGCCGGCGGGATGATCCGCAACGCCTCCATGTCCTCCCGGAACAGTGCCGTCTCCCGCATCGCCAGGACCTTCCAGTCCTCGCGGTCGCGTTCGGCCCGTTCCAGCAACGGGTCGTCGATGTCGGTGACGTTCTGCACGTACCGGACCTCGTGGCCGGCGTCGCGCCACATCCGCTGCACCATGTCAAAGGTGATCATGGTGGCGGCGTGACCGAGGTGGGTGGCGTCGTACGGGGTGATTCCGCAGACGTACATCGTGGCGGTGCCGTCCGGGTCGCTCGGCCGCACACTCGCCCGCGCCGAGTCGAACAACCGCAACGGCTCGCTCCGGCCCGGCAGTCGCGGCACCTCGTGCCCTACCCAAGACTCCATGACCGTCAGCCTAGCCAGCGGTTGGGCGACGTCACGCGGGCCCGAGAGTGATCAACACGACAGGCTCAGATCGGCGGCCAGGGCACCGCCGGCCAGTCCTGGGATGGCTGCGGAAAGCGACAGCTCTCGCACAGCCGGTCGATCCGGGCGGCCAGCTCGGCGATCTCACCGAGGGTGAGGTGCTCGGCCAGGTCCTCGCCGAGCGGGCCGGCGAGCTGACGGGACAGGCGCCCGAGCATCTCGACCGCGTCGGCCGGCAGCGAGCGTCCGACCCAACCCCAGAGCACCGTACGCAGCTTCTCCTCCACGTGGAAGCTCACCCCGTGGTCGACCCCGTGAATCCGGTCGTCCGGGCCGACCAGGACGTGGCCGCCCTTGCGGTCCGCATTGTTGATCACCGCGTCGAGCACCGCGAGTCGGGCCAGCCGCGGATCGTCGGCGTGGGCCAGGGCGTACGCGGTGCCGTCGTCATCGCGGGCGGCCGCGATCGGAAACCAGCGAGGTGGCACCGAGTCGGCCGGCACGAAGCCCACAAGTGGTTCGGCGTCGGACGGCTCGTCGATCCACAGCTGGCAGGAACCGGGACCGAAGGGCCCGTCCCGCAGCACCGTCGGCGGTACCAGATCCCACCCGGTGGCGGCGGAGACCAGGTAGGCGGCCACCTCACGGCCGGCGAGGGTGCCGTCCGGGAAGTCCCACAGTGGTCGCTCGCCGCGCACCGGCTTGTACACGCACCGCGCCGACGCCCCGTCCAGGCTCAGCACGCCACGCAGGGTGGTGTTCGAGGCATCGACCAGCCGCCCCTCGACGGTCAGTTCACCGTCACGCAAGAGACGCAGCGCGGCACCCCCGTCCTGCCGGGGTGCCACACCAGACGAGGTCACCGGTGGTAGCCGTTGTTCCGGGGGCAGAGATGGCCGGCCGGGTCGAGGGGCTGGCCGCAGAGCGGGCACGGCGGCCGGCCGGCGTTGACCACGCGCCGGGCCCGCTCGATGAACGCGCGGGTCGCTTCCGGGGTCAGCCGGACCCGGAGCCGGTCGAGATCCTCGTCGGGCTCGACATCGTCGGGGTCGTCCTCCTGCTCCGACTCGCCGAGCTCGATCTCGGTCTCCGCCTCGCCGACCGCGATCGCCTCGATCACCACGGTCGCGGTGTCCGCGTCGAAGGCCAGACCCAGCGTGCCGACCCGGAACTCCTCGTCCACAGGTGTCTCCAGCGGGTCGTTGTCACCGGCCGGAACGGCAGCAGCCTCGGGCAGTTCCACACCGAACCGACGCTGGGCCTCGGTGAGCAGTTCCTCCAGCTTCTCGGCGAGCAGGGAGACCTGGACCTTCTCCAGCGCCACGCTGACCAGCCGGCCTGCGCCGCGCGCCTGGAGGAAGAACGTGCGCTCCCCCGGCGGCCCGACGGTCCCGGCGACGAACCGCTCCGGCGGCTCGAAGGCGTGTACCTGGTGGGTCATACCCACGACCCTATCCGGCGGTCCCACACAGCGCGCACCCCACCGACCCGAATAGCGACGCCGCCGATTCCGCGTCTCCCGCCCGTGGTACGCGCGGCGGCATGCGGTGCCGGGCGGCTCACCGGGACGCCCCCGCGCCACCGCCGACCGCGGCGTCCGAGTCCGCCGGTCGGCGGGACCGCCGACGCCGCTTACCCGGCGGCGGCACCAGGCCGGCCAGGTCGCCGCCGACGTCGTTGAGGCGTACCAGGAAGGGCCGCAGCGGGGTGTAACGGATCGCGGTCACCGAGGCCGGGTCCACCACGATCCGCTGAAAGAGATCCAGATGTACGCCGAGCGCGTCGGCGACGATTGCCTTGATCACGTCTCCGTGGCTGCATGCCAGCCAGACCGCCTCGGGACCGCGTTCGGCACTCAGCCGAGCGTCCCAGGCACGTACCGCCGCGACGGCTCGGGCCGCCATCTGCGCCATCGCCTCGCCGCCGGGAAACACGGCAGCGCTGGGATGCTGCTGCACCACCGGCCAGAGCGGCTCCTTGGCCAGCTTCTTCAGTGGCTGACCCTCCCAACTGCCGTACCCGCACTCGATCAGACCGTCGTCCACCACCGGCGACGCCTCGGGCAAGGCCAGTTCCAGAGTCTGCCGGCACCGGATCAGCGGGCTGGTCACCACGGCCGTCAACGGCACCGCCCGTAGGCGCTCGCCAACCGCGGTGGCCTGGGCGCGGCCGGTCTCGTCCAGCTCGACGGGCTGCCGACCGGCGAGGCCACCGTCGGCGTTCGCGGTGGTGCGTCCGTGCCGCAGGAGTAGAAGTGTCGCCACCCGCACAACCCTAGGCCCTCGCCCCACACCCGTCGGGGCGGTACCGAACTCCCGACAGGTCACCTGGAACCACATTCGCCACCGGCCCGCCCGGGCCGGAGATCTGGTGACGGAAGGTACCGGATGGGCGCGGTGTCCGATTCGCGGTGGTCGGTGGCGGATGATCGGGTGGAATCATCGGCCGGCGGCCGGCGTTGAATACGGTGGCTGACCAAGTAGTACCCACCCCGGCACCGGCGTGGGCCGGCGGATGCGGGAATGACCCGCCCCGGCCGGTCGTTGCACATGGTCCCGGCGCGCGACGTGCCCCCGCACCGCGCCTCCGGCAGAGCCTCGGAAACCCTGTTTCTCGCTGCCTTCTGGCGCCCGGCCTCACCCGCCACCCCTTTCGACGGCGGGCGGGGCCAGCCCCCGACGTGAAGGAGCCCCCGATGAACACCATGCTGCGCAAGAGCATCCTCGGCATCGCCGGCCTCACCGCCGCCGCCGGACTCGCCGCCGGCCCCCTCAACCACGGCACCACAAGCAACGAGCCCACCCCGATCACCCCCATCGCCGCCGTCCAGGCTGACAAGCCGGACATGGGCAGGCTGCTGCCGCACGGCGCCCCGACCGGCCAGTCGACGATCGAGGTGAACGACGAGCAGGTCGGCAACGTGAAGGCGATCATCGCGGCGACGAAGAAGGCCGGCATGGACGAACGCGCCGCGGTGGTGTCGATCGCCACCGCCCTGCAGGAGTCGAAGCTGGAGAACCTGGGCCACCTCGGTGACCGCAACGACCACGACTCGCAGGGCCTGTTCCAGCAGCGCCCGACGAGCGGGTGGGGCACGGTGGAGCAGATCACCGACCCCGAGTACGCCACCCTGGCGTTCCTCAAGGGCCTCAAGCAGGTCGACGGCTGGCAGGACATGCCCCTGACCGAGGCCGCGCAGACGGTGCAGGTGTCGGCCTACCCCGACCACTACGCCCAGTGGGAACAGCAGGCCGCCGACCTCGTCACCGAGCACTGGACCAGCTGACCACCACCCGACAACCGACGACATTCCTCCACAGGGGGAGCAGAAAGCCGCTGGCCGGCACCCGAACCCGGGTGCCGGCCAGCGGCATAACCAGCGACACCAGCCCAAACCGCAATTACCCCCGAAGCCGGACATGCCCCGGAGCAACCGGACCTCAGGTGGCGCTGATGGTGCCGGTGAGCAGCAGGGCCAGGACGAGCGTGCCGATCGCGACCCGGTAGAGCACGAAAATGTACAGGGTGTGGTGTGCGACGTAGCGCAACAGCCAGGCGATGGCCGCGTACCCGACACCGAACGCCAGGAGCGTGGCGACGACCATCTGCGCGACGGTGGGCACCGAGGTGCCGGGCGCCGCCGGCTCGAAGACGTCACCCAGGCTGAACACCCCGGACATCACCACGGCCGGGATGGCCAGCAGGAACGAGTAGCGGGCCGCGGTTTCCCGGGTCAGGCTCAGGAAGAGACCGAAGGTGAGCGTCGCGCCCGAGCGCGACACACCGGGAATGAGCGCCAGTGCCTGGGCGAAGCCCATGACCACCCCGTCCCGCATCCGGAAGTCCCGCAGCGTACGGGTCTGCCGGCCCCAGTACTCGGCGAAGGCGAGCACGAAGGCGAACACGATCAGGGTGGTGGCCACCACCCACAGGTTGCGGGCGGTTTCCCGGATCTGGTCCTTGAAGAGGAAGCCGAAGAGGCCGATCGGGATGGAGCCGATGATCACGTACCAGCCCATGCGGTAGTCGAGGCTGGAACGGACGGACTTGTCCCAGATGCCGACCACCCAGGTTCGGCCGATGCGCCAGATGTCCTTCGCGAAGTACAGCAGCACGGCCGCCTCGGTGCCCAGCTGGGTGACCGCGGTGAAGGATGCTCCGGCGTCCTGTTCGAAGAAGATCGCAGAGGTGATCCGCAGGTGACCCGACGAGCTGACCGGAAGGAACTCGGTCAGGCCCTGGACGATGCCCAGGACGATGGCTTCGATCCAGGTCACTCCCCGGCTCCCGAGAGGTCGAGCGCCTCGGCGACGGTCCGCAGGGTCTGCACACCGGTGTCGTGGTCGGCGGCGAAGAGGGTCACCGACAGGGTGGTGACTCCCGCCTCGGCGTACTCGCGCATCCGCTCGGCGATGCGCTCCTTGGGACCGAGCAGCGAGGTCCGGTCGATGAACTCCATCGGCACGGCGGCTGCGGCGTCGCGCTGCCGCTTGGCCAGGTACAGCTCCTGCACCTCGCGGGCGGCGTCGCCGTAGCCCATCCGGGTGGCCAGTTGGTTGTAGAAGTTCTGCTGGCGGCTGCCCATGCCACCGACGTACAGCGCCGCGTACCAGCGGACCAGCTCGGCGCAGGAGTTCAGATCGTCGCCGACCACCACCGGCACGGACGGCACCACGTCGAAGCCGGCCAGCTCCTTGCCGGCCTTGGCCCGGCCGGCACGCACGGCCGCGAGCTGCTCCTGGGCGAACTCGGGCGCGTAGAAGACGGCCAACCAACCGTCGGCGATCTCACCGGCCAGTTCCAGGTTCTTCGGGCCGACCGCGGCCAGGTAGATCGGGATGTGATCGCGCGGCGGGTGGAAGCCCAGCCGCAGCGCCTTGCCGGGGCCGTCGGGCAGCGGCAGCGTGTAGAACTCGCCGTCGTAGGCGACCTCCTTGCGGCCCACCGCCAGCTTGACGATGTCCACGTACTCGCGGGTGCGGGCGAGCGGCTTGCCGAAACGTACGCCGTGCCAGCCCTCGGAGACCTGTGGGCCGGACACCCCCAGGCCGAGCCGGAACCGTCCCCCGGAGAGCGAGTCGATCGTGGCCGCGGTCATCGCGGTCATCGCGGGCGTCCGGGCGGGGATCTGCATCACCGCGCTGCCGATGTCGATTCGCTCGGTCTGCCCGGCCATCCAGGCCAGCATGCTCGGCGAATCGGAGCCATAGGCCTCGGCGGCCCACACCACCGAGTAGCCGAGCCGGTCCGCCTCCTGAGCCAGGGCCAGGTGATCGGCCGGCGTGCTCCACGCTGTCTGGTATCCGAGGCTTAGCCCGAGTCGCACAGAGTCCTCCCCCATCCGCAGTCGCATCAGGTTACGCGGTGTGGGTTGCCGGGACGATCACCGGCTCACTCCGATTCGCGGGCAGACTAGACGGGAGCGAGGATATCCGTCCGGCCCTGGTTCGAAATAAGGTTCACCCATGCAGCAGCGACCGCTCGGCCGCAGCGGGCTGACGGTTTCCCGGCTCGCGCTCGGCACCATGACCTGGGGCCGGGACACCGACGCCGACGACGCGGCTGCGCAGTTGAAGAGTTACCTCGACGCCGGTGGCAACCTGATCGACACCGCCGACGTGTACGGCGACGGCGACGCCGAGTCGGTGATCGGCTCGCTGCTGGGCAGCCTGGTGCCCCGCGAGGAGTTGTTGATCGCGACGAAGGCGGGGCTTCGACCGGGCGGCAGCCGACGCCGGGACGGCTCCCGAGGGCACCTGCTGCGCACGCTGGACGCCTCGCTGCGACGGCTCGGCACCGACCACGTCGACCTGTTCCAGGTGCACGGCTACGATCCGCAGACCCCGTTGGAGGAGACCCTCGCGGCGCTTGATCATGCGGTGGCCAGTGGCCGGGTCCGCTACGTCGGCGTGTCGAACTTCTCCGGCTGGCAGACCGCCCGGGCGGCGGCCTGGCAGGCGGCGTGGCCCGGACGGGCCCCGGTGGTGGCCGCCCAGGTGGAGTACTCACTCCTGGAGCGCGGGGTGGAGCGGGAGGTGCTGCCCGCCTGCGAGGCGCTCGGGTTGGGGGTGTTGCCCTGGTCCCCGCTTGGTCGTGGCGTGCTGACCGGCAAGTACCGGCACGGCCGGCCGGCGGACTCTCGGGCGATGTCGCCGCATTTCGAGCGTTTTGTCGCCACCTACCTGGAGCCGCGCTGCTCCAGCATCGTGGAGGCAGTGGCCACGGCCGCGGGTGGTCTCGGCGTCTCCCCGCTGGAGGTCGCGCTGGCCTGGATCCGGGATCGGCCGGGAGTGACCGCCCCGATCCTCGGCGCGCGCACCTCGGGGCAGCTGCTCGGGGCGCTTCAGGTGGAACGGATGAGCCTGCCCGACGAGATCACCACGGCGCTGGACGACGTTTCGGCGCTGGAGGTCGGCTATCCGGAGCGCGACGGTTGAGCATCCCCCGCGGAAGGGTGGCGCTCCAGGGGTCCGGCTGGGCAGCATAGGCCCCATGGACTACGAATACGCGCCGCTGCGGTTACCGCCGAACGTCGATCGGTTGACCGCCGCGGCGCAGCTGGCGATCCAGGCGGAGTACTCCGGCTGGGAACTGGCCCGGGTGCGGCTGTTCCGCGACGGTACGCGGCAGGTGGTGCTGCGCCGCCGACGGGTCAACCAGCCGCAGCCGGGCCTGTCGTACTGACCGGCGGCGCTGACGCCGATCACCGGGCCGACCGTTGCGGCCGACCCGGTGACCGACGGTACCTGCGCGGTCAGTGCACGTGATCGTGCTCGTCGTCGAGTTCCAGGAACGGGTGCTCGTCGAGGCGGCCGACCAGGCGATCGTCGGCGCCGGGCTGGAACGGACCGGCCGGGTCGTCGTCGGCGAACGACTCCAGGTCGACCGGGGTGCCGACCTCGCTGACCATCACCACCCCGTCGAGCGGTTCCAGCTCCGGCACGTCGAGCGCGCCGAGCGAGCCGTCGCCGCTCTGCAGCAGCTCCAGCACGGCCTCACCGACACCCTCCACCGGCGGCACCTCCTCGTCGCCGGGCACGCCCTCGCGACGGGCGGCCTCGGCGATACGGATCAGCGCGGCGACGCTCGGCACCCGGTAGTCACGCCGCTGGCGTACCGAGATCACCTGCGGGTGCGGGTCGGTCGACTCGACACCCTCGCCACCGGCGAAACGCTGATCGGCCTCGTCCGGGTCGATGGACTCGACGTCCCACGGGGTGACCTCGCCGAAGGCGTCCATGAGTTGCTCGTCGTAGGCGAACGACGCGTTGTTCAGCGCGACGTACGCCTGCCAGACGTCGTCGTCGTCGATCCGGCCCTGCGCGGCCCGGACGGCGGCCAGGTGGTGGCGGGCCGCTTCGATCACGCGCTCGAGAGCGGCGTCCAGCTCACCGTGCTGGTCGGTCATGTGAGGCGTCCCCTTCACGAGAATCAAGGATGTCTAGCAGGTACGCAGGAACCGGTCGAGAACCCGCACGCCGAACTGTAGTCCGTCCACCGGGACCCGCTCGTCGATGCCGTGGAACAGCGCGGAGAAGTTCAGGTCGGCCGGCAGCCGCAGCGGCGCGAACCCGAAGCAGCGGATGCCCAAATGCGAGAAGGCCTTGGCGTCGGTGCCGCCGGAGAGCATGTACGGCACGGGCCGGGCGCCCGGATCCTCGGCCCGCAGCGCGGCGCCCATGGCCGCGACCAGCTCGCCGTCGAAGGTGGTCTCCAACGCCGGCTGCCGTTGGACGTACTCGATGGCGATGTCCGGGCCGACCAGCGCGCGCAGCTGCCGCTCCAGCAACTCCGACTGTCCGGGCAGGCTGCGGCAGTCGATGGTGGCGCTGGCCCGACCGGGGATCACGTTGTCCTTGTAGCCGGCGGCGAGCCGGGTCGGATTCGCGGTGTTGCGGATGGTGGCGCCGACGATGTTGGCGATCGGGCCGAGCTTGGCGATGGCGGCCTCCGGGTCGTCCGGGTCCAGCTCGATCCCGAGAACCTCGGAGACCTCCTCCAGGAAGGCGCGCACGGTGTCGGTGACCACCACCGGGAACCGGTGCCGGCCGATCCGGGCCACGGCTTCGGCCAGCGCGGTGACCGCGTTGTCGTCGTGCACCATCGAGCCGTGCCCGGGCCGGCCCTTGGCGTGCAGCCGTAGCCAGTCGATGCCCTTCTGGGCGGTCTCGATGAGGTAGAGCCGCCGCGACGGGTCCACCGTGTACGAGAAGCCGCCGACCTCACCGATACCCTCGGTGCAGCCGTCGAAGAGGTCGCGGTGGCGGGTGGTCAGGAAGTGCGCGCCGTACCCGCCGCCCGCCTCCTCGTCGGCGGTGTACGCGAGCACGATGTCCCGCGGCGGGCGCACCCCCGTACGCTGCCAGTGCCGCACCACCGCGAGGACCATCGCGTCGAAGTCCTTCATGTCGATGGCGCCGCGACCCCACAGGTAGCCGTCGTGCAGCTCACCCGAGAACGGGTGCACCGACCACTCGTCGGCGTCGGCCGGCACGACGTCCAGGTGCCCGTGCACGAGCAACGCGCCCCGGCTGGGATCGGTACCGGGAATCCGGGCGACCACGTTGGCCCGGCCGGGCGCGGACTCGTGGACGACCGGGGTGATGCCGACGTCGGCGAGCTTCTCCGCGACGTACTCGGCCGCGCCGCGTTCGCCGGCGCTGGTGGCGTTGTCGCCGGTGTTCGTGGTGTCGATGCGCAGCAGGTCCCGGCACAGCTCGACCACCTCGTCGGTCGGCGCGGGGAGGGCGGCGTGGGCGTCGCTCGTCATCGTGCCTTCATATCAGCCTGGAGTTTCGGTTCAGGTGACTGCGGGTACTGCCGCGCCTGCCCGATGTCCGTCGAAGCCACCTCGTCGCTCCGTTCGCCCGCCCTGGAGGCGACCATGTCCGTCCACCTGCCGCCGCTGCCACCCACCCCCGGGGACGACTACCAGCCCGCCGGGCGCAGCATCGCCGACCTCGTCGCCGAGGAGCATCGGCAGCTGCTGCAGTTGACCCGGCGGCTGATCGAGCCCGGGCCGGACCCGGAGCACGGCCGCGACGTCCTGGTCGCCGCCCTGTCCCGGCATCTGTCCGGGGAGAAGCAGTATCTGCTGCCCGCCGTCCGGCACGCAGTCGAGGGTGCGAACCCGCTGGTCGACGAGGTGTTGGCCGGCGACGTCGAGCTGCTGCGGGCCTTGCAGGGGCTGACCGACGACGATCTGCTCGACGTGGCCGCCCGGGTCGAGGCGCACGCGCACGCGGTCGACCCGTTGACGCAGCGGCTCTGTGCCGCCGCCACCGAGGAGGAGTTGGTCCGGCTCGGCAACCGGTTGGAGATCGCCGAGGAGGCGGCACCGACCCGCCCCCATCCGGAGGTGCCGCACAACCCGCCGTGGAACCGGATCGTCGATCCGGCGGTCGGGGTGGTCGACAAGGTGAGAGACATCGTCGCCGGCCGGCAGACCCAGTTGGGTGAGCTGACCGAACCGCCACCTCGGTGAGCGTCCCACGCCAGTTTCATGGTTGTTGATCCGTCCAGGCACTACCGCCAGCTGCTCCGTGGCCCTACCGTCACGCTATGAATCTGGAGTTGCGCCACCTGCGGGTGGTCTGCGCCATCGCGGAGACGGGGAGCGTGACCAAGGCGGCCTCGACGCTCGGCCTGGCCCAGCCGGCGCTGACCGCCCAGCTCCAGCGGATCGAACGTACCCTCGGTGGCCCACTGTTCGAACGGGACCGGCGCGGCGCGCGGCCCACCGCCCTCGGCGAGTTGGTCCTGGCCCGCGCCCGGGTGCTGCTGCCGGCGATGAAGGGCCTGCAGGACGAGGCGGCCCGGCTGGCCGGCGCGGGTGACGCCCCCCGCCGGTACCGGTTCGGCGGGGTGAACAGCCCGATCCTGGGGCGGCTGGTGCACCGGTTGGCGGCCGAGCAACCGCAGGCGCAGATCAGCACGCACGCATCATGGTCGGTCGACGAGTTGGCCCAACTGGTCGCCGGCGGACGGCTGGACTACGCGCTGACCGGCGTGTGCGGTGACTCCACCCCGTCGGCGGACTACGGGTTGAGCTGGCGGGAGGTCGCCGTCGACCCGGTCATGGTGCTGCTGCCGGAGACCCATCCACTGGCCGGGCGCGACGAGGTGGACCTGGCCGACCTGCGGCACGAGCAGTGGGTGGCGGCACCGGGGGACGGCTGCTTCGGCGACTGCTTCGCCGCCGCCTGCGCCCGCGCCGGGTTCGCCCCCCGCAAGGTGTACGAGGCCGATGTGCGCAGCTGCATCGACCTGGTGGACGCCGGCGAGGCGGTGGCGCTGTGCCAGGCCACGTTCCGGCCGGTGGCCGGTCTGGTGACCCGCCGGCTGGTCGACACACCGTTGCGCTGGCGGTTGATGCTGGGCTGGCACCCGGAGTCCGCCGCCGCCCGTACGGCCGACCTGGTGCTGGAGACCGCCCTGGTCGCGTACACCGATGCCCTCGCACCACATCCGGCGTACCTGGCCTGGCTGCTGCGGAACCCGGCGTTCGGCGTGCGGCGACCGGCGCCGGTGGTGGCGGCCCACCGGGTGCGAACCGGCTGAGCGCGGGTAAGGGGCGGGTATGACCGACCTCTATCCCGCCGCCGACGACCGCGAACTGCTTCGTCGGGCCGCCGCCGCGCACACCGCCGCCGTCCGCGACTGCGAGGCGTTCCTACGCCGGTTGCCGGAGGTGCCCGACCCGGCCGACCTGGCCGAGTACGCCAACCTGCTCACCCACGAGGAGCAGACCCGTGCCGACCGGCAGGCCGCCGCCGACACCGCCGGGCTGGCCATTGCCAGCCTCGAAGCCGAGTGAGCCCGTCAGTCTCTGTCACGCTTGCGGCGGGTGAGCGAGTAGGCGGTCGCGCCGGCAAGCAGGCCGGCCACCGCGCCGAGCCGCGCGGTGCCGACGGCCGAGTCGATCTCCGGCGCGGTGCGGCGGGGCCGGGGACACCCGTGGCGGGTCACCGTTCGACGAGCACGTCGTGGCCCAGGTCGAGCAGGCTGTGTCGCCATTCGTCGTCGGCGTTGCCCCGGCCGGGCTTGGCGGCGGTCAGCGACCGGATCCGCTCGACGGCGTCCCGCATCACCTCGACGTCCTCCGGCGTCAGGTCGACCTTGCGTTTGCGTAGCACGGCGAGGATCTGCCGGCCCGGCTCCGGCAGGTTCAGGTCCGGGTCGGGGCCGAACGCGGTCTCGCCGGAGCCCCTTGTCAGCAGCCACTGTCGCAGCTGCTCGGACGGCACGTTGACCTCGGCGTGGAAGTCCTCCCAGAGCACTTCCACCTCCGGGTCGAGTCGCTGTTCGCGTACCATCAGCCCTCCTCTGCCGGCGGCGACCCGGACTCCTCCGGGTGCCCCTCGTCGGTCTGCCCGCCCAGCCCCTCCGGCGGCACCTGCACCCGGGCGGGGTTGGCCGTCGGTGGCGCCAGGATCGCCTCGGTCCGCTCGTCCTCGCGGGCCTCGTCCGGTTCGGTCATCGGTGCCCTTCCGGTCAGCGGGGATGCGAGGTCGTCGCCCTGGCATGCCCCCGGCCGGCCGACACCTCGAAGGTCAGCCGGTCGTCCCGGGCGTCGACGGTGACCCGCTGACCGGGTGAGATCTGCTGTTCCAGCAGCATCCGGGACAGGTGGTTGTCGACCTCCCGCTGGATCACCCGGCGCAGCGGCCGGGCACCGAACTCGGGCTGGTAGCCGTGCTCGGCGAGCCAGTCGATGCCTTCGGTGGTGAAGTCGACCTCAATGTCCTGGGCGTGCAGCCGGCGACGGGTCTCCTCGAGCAGCAGCTCGGTGATCTGGCGCAGTTGCTCGGCCTCCAGCCGACGGAAGATGATCACCTCGTCGATCCGGTTGAGGAACTCGGGGCGGAAGTTCTCCTGCAACCGGCGCATCAGCCGCTCCCGCAGTTCGTCGCTCTCCCGCCCCGGCTCGCCGGCACCGAAGCCGACCGCGCGCTGGCTGCCGGTGATCAGCTCGGAGCCGAGGTTGCTCGTCATGATGAGTACGGTGTTCTTGAAGTTGACGGTGCGGCCCTGGCTGTCGGTCAGTCGCCCGTCGTCGAGCACCTGCAACAGCACGTTGAACACGTCGGCGTGGGCCTTTTCGATCTCGTCGAGCAGCACCACCGCGTACGGGCGGCGACGGACCGCCTCGGTGAGCTGGCCGGCCTCCTCGTACCCGACGTAGCCGGGCGGCGCCCCGACCAGCCGACTGACCGTGTGCCGTTCCTGGAACTCGCTCATGTCGACCCGGACCGTCCGGTCCGCCTCACCGAACAACGCCTCGGCCAACGCCCGCGCCAGCTCGGTCTTGCCGACGCCGGTGGGGCCGAGGAAGAGGAAGCTGCCCATCGGCCGGTTCGGGTCGGCAAGGCCGGTACGGGAGCGACGGACCGCCTCGGCTACCGCGGTGACCGCGTCGTCCTGCCCGACGACCTTCTCGTGGAGCTGACCCTCCAGCCGCAGCAGCCGGTCGCGTTCCTCCTCGGTGAGCTGGCTGGCCGGGATGCCGGTGGCCCGGGACACCACCTCGGCGATCTCCTCCGGTCGCACCTCCGGCACCTGGCTGCCGCCGTCGTCGTCGCCCCGGGCCCGGTGCACCTGGCTCTCCAGCTCGGCGACCCGGTCGCGCAGGGCGGAGGCGCGTTCGTACTGTTCGTCGGCGACCGCCTGCTCCTTGTCCCGCCGTACCTCCTCCAGCTGTTGTTCCAGGTCGCGCACGTCAGCGTCCGGGGTCCGGGTGCGCAGCCGGACCCGGGCACCGGCCTGGTCGATCAGGTCGATGGCCTTGTCGGGCAGGAAACGGTCGGTGACGTAGCGGTCGGACAGTTCCACGGCGGCCACCAACGCCTCGTCGGTGAAACGCACCTGGTGGTGTGCCTCGTAGCGGTCCCGCAGCCCGCGCAGGATGGCCACGGTGTCCTCGACGGTGGGTTCGGGTACGAACACCGGCTGAAAACGTCGGGCCAGCGCGGCGTCCTTCTCGATGCTGCGCCGGTACTCGTCGAGGGTCGTCGCCCCGATCACCCGTAGTTCGCCGCGGGCCAGCGCCGGCTTGAGCATGTTGGACGCGTCCATGCCGCCCTCGCTGCCCGCGCCGCCCGCCCCGACCAGGGTGTGGATCTCGTCCAGAAAGATGATCAGCTCCTCCCGGTGGGCCCGGATCTCGTCGATCACCTTCTTCAGCCGTTCCTCGAAGTCGCCCCGATACCGCGTTCCGGCGACCAGGCCGGCCAGGTCGAGCTGGATCACCCGCTTGCCGAGCAGCGTCTGCGGCACGTCGCCGTCGCAGATCTTCTCGGCCAGGCCCTCCACGATCGCGGTCTTGCCGACGCCGGCCTCACCGATGAGCACCGGGTTGTTCTTGGTGCGCCGGGACAGGATCTCCACCGCCTGCTCGATCTCGTCGGCGCGCCCGATCACCGGGTCGATCTGGTCGTTGCGGGCCAGGTCGGTGAGGTCCTGGCCGTACTGGTCGAGCGTCGGCGTGCCCCGGTCCGGCCGGGGGCCGTTCGCCGGACCGCGTTCGGCGTTGGCGGCCTGCAACGACTCCGGCTGGATCCGGCCGGCGGCGAGCATCCGGCCGGCGGGCGACTCGGGATTGAGCGGCAGGGCCATCAGGATGTGTTCGGGCCCGATGTAGTTGGCGCCCATCGCCCGGGACAACTGGTGCGCGTCGAGCAGCGCCCGCTTGGCCGCCGGGGTCAGCGACAGGTTCGGCGGCACCTCGCCGTGCGGGGCGCCGTCGCCGCGTCCGCCCAGGGCGTTGACCAGAATGTCCGGGTCCGCGCCCGCCCGCCGGACCAGGTCGCGCAGCGGCTCGCGCTGTAACGCCGCCCAGAGCAGGTGGTCGGTGTCCAGGTCGTTGCTCTGCTTCTGCGCGGCCCGACGCGCCGCGTCGGCCAGCATCTCCCGCGCGTCCGCGGTCATCAGTCGGGTGATGTCGACCCGATGCGCCGGGCGGCGCCCGCCCTCGCCCCGACCGAAGTACCGCGCCAGGAACTCGTCCCACGGGTCGGAGCCGAAGTCACCGGGTCCAATCATGTCTGTCCTCCGCGGTCGGGCGAGACGGTCGGCACGGGCTACCCAGGCGCCGGCCGGACAAACTCCACGAAGGGCCAACCGGCCGTTGTCGCCGCCGGATGGCAGGCTGAACGGATGGAACCGACACCGCTACTGATCGTGGACGCGGCCAACGTGGTCGGCTCGCGCCCGAACGGCTGGTGGCGCGACCGGGCCGGTGCCACCGCCCGACTCCGCGACACGCTCGTTCCGCTGGGTGGGCGGGGCCTGCCGCCGGACCTGCCACCCCCGGTCGAGGTGGTGCTGGTGGTGGAGGGTGCGGCCCGGAACGTGCCGGGCGTCGAGGGAGTGCGCGTGGTGTCCGCCACGGGCTCCGGCGACGATGCCATCGTCGACCTGGTGGCCAGCACCGGGCAGCGGCGACGGGTGGTGGTGGTGACGGCCGACCGCGAGCTGCGTCAGCGGGTCACCGCGCACGGCGCCGAGGTGCGTGGACCACGGTGGCTGACCGGGGGTGGCGGTGGGTGAGCGCCCGTCCACAGGTCCCACGAATCGGACCCCAGGCGTGTTCGGTCGACAACCGGTCAACAGGGCAGGAACACTGACAGGGCAGTTGTTCGGTCCCCTACCGGCATAGGCTCTAATGGAGTCCTCCCCGCCCCCAGGAGGTTCCGCGTGGCGAGCGTCGCCGAGCTCAAGGCAGCCATCGATGTCGCACTTCAGCAGATCGGTGACGGTCAGAGCGCCGTGCAGGCCGCCGGCGAGAAACTGGCCGAGGCGCAGCAGACCCTCGCCGGAGCGCTGGAGGGCAGCGGTCACACCACGGTCGAGGCGGCGCAGGCGTCGCTGACCCAGGCCAGCCAGGAGCTGGAGGAGTGCCTCGCCGCGACACTCGTCGCGGTCGAGCAGGCCCAGCAGTACGTCTCGACGCTGTAGGGGCGGGCGTGTCCATCGTCGAGGAGGTCGGCGCGCAGGTCCGCGCCGCCGCCGAGGAGTTGCCGCTGGGTCTGCTCGGGCAGGCGCTGGAGAAGTTCGGCCTGGCCAGTGAGCGGCTGCGCTGGGTACGTCAGGAGTCGGCGAACCCGATGGGGGTGCCGGAGCTGTCCACCGCCACCGAGCACGCGGAGACCGCCGGCTACGCGTTGCGGCTGGCCCAGGAGCAGCTGACCGCGTACCTCGCCGCGATCGGGCTGGCCCCCGACGGCACGCCGCCGGCCCCCGGGCAGCCCGAACGGCGGCCGGCGCACGACGCGCCCGGGGCGGC